>JAECRX010000044.1 GCA_016292335.1 Candidatus Sifarchaeum subterraneum
AAAAGATTTCTTTTTAATTCTAAGATAAACAAGGTTCACAAAAAATATCAATGACAGAAATCCAATCACTATGCAAAAAAGAAATATAAAACCCCCTAATACTATCCCTAGGTTTAACTCTCTCTCGATACTCAAACCTAGCACTGAAAAAAAAATGTTCCATGTTGCATGTAAAAAGAAGGATCCCTTTAACCCGAATCGAAGGAAAACATAAGATAATATAAAGCCTGCAAGGGTAGCCATTGGCACAAACCCAATAAAGTAGGTACCACTAAGCCAATGCCAGAAACCAAACGAAATACTACTTGTTAATATGATTAGTAGCTCAATTCTACCCAAATTTTGGCGACTTAATTTTGATCTAGTTCTTTCTGGATTTACAATAGTTGAGATCATTAATTTAACAGTATAATTCATACTTAATTTTCTCTTAGAGATGATTAGATAGTAAATTCCTAGTATTGGGCCAATTAATAAGGATCTAAACCATAATTCCTCATTAATGGCTGCAAAAAGAGCACCAAATGCTCTTATGAATGGGTTCATACGTTCTAGACCAGGTGATCCTCTTGGAACGTGGAAAAAATCTAATAAAACTGCTAAAATTGTGACTAGTATAAAAAGTGTCCCTAAAAGGAAAATAACGGAAAATAAACCATTCTCTGTTAGTGGGGAAATTTTGTTTTCATTTATCACACGTTCTATCTTCCTGTCCAAAGTAAGTTTTGGCCCTTGGAATAATAAAATCAAACATAATAAATATGCACTTAATATCAAAATTAAGAGCCCTCCAACTGGTAAAGGAATTATCTTAAAAAACCAGCCCACATCAATAACAAAAATAAAAATGCTTCCAATGGGCAGGAAAAAATGTTCGGGCACATACCAGAAAATAAATATTCCATCTGGAAACTGGAAGAATGTATATATCAAGTAAAAACCAGCAAAAACTATAAGTGACGTAAGAATTATTAAAATTGCGGCAAATCCACCAAAAATTGTTTTTCGTATTAATTTGTTAAAGTCCAATCTATTTTCCATCCGTTTCTGATTTAATCATATCTGTAGTGCTGTGCAGTCAGTCACAAAAAATTTTTTCATTTTAAATGTAATTCTCACACCTTATGCTTTCATAAGACATAATCACTCAATCTAGTCTCAAGTCCCGTCCTGAAGGACGAAGTTTTTGAATTTTTCTTAATTTAATATTTCTTCACTTGCAATTAATCCATCTTTAATACTTAAAATTCTTTCAGCTTTTTTGGCTATTTCAGAATCGTGTGTAACTAAGATTAATGTCTGCCCTTTTTCCCTATTCAATTTTTTAAGCATTTCAACTATTTCATTTCCAGTATTGGTGTCCAAATCACCCGTAACTTCATCAGCTAATATGATGCTTGGAGAGTTAGCAAGAGCTCTTGCAATAGCTACCCGTTGTCTTTCACCTCCGGAAAGTTCATCAGGGCGGTGATTGAGCCGCATACTCAAACCTACCAAAGATAAAAGATCTATTGCCCTTTTTTCTCTTTCTTTTGAGGTTATACCCTTTATTACCATTGGTAGCTCAACATTTTCGAAGGCAGAAAGGACTGGAATTAAATTGTAGAATTGGAATACAAATCCAACTTTTGCTCTTCTTAGCTGAGTTAATTCTTCATCATTCATTTTTATAAGATCAATATTATCAATGAAGACGGATCCCTCAGTTGGTCTATCCAAGGCTCCAATCATATTCAACAATGTTGTTTTTCCGCTTCCACTTGGACCCATGATGGTTACAAATTCTCCTCGCTTTATTTTCATATTTATTCCTTTCAGTGCATGGACTTCAACCTCACCTAGTCGATAATTTTTTTTCAAATTTCTAGTTTCAACCACAATGTTGTTCTTTGTCATTGTAACCATCTTTTCCTTTTTTATATGCGAAAAATGTGACCTAGTGGCCTATTAAAGTTTGAATTATAGTGGGGTGGAAGGTAAGAACATAGGGATAGAAATGGATCCAAATTTCATATTTAACTCTATTCAAACTGTAGATTTGTATATTTTAGTCTATTTTGTAATTATTGAAGAGTGATTTTCTTCTCTCCTTGAATCGAGAGGCTTCCAGCCTTCTCTGTGTAATTGCCTCGTTACCGAGGGCGATACTTTACCACATCACTTGACTTACGGAAGATTATCTGGACTCGCGTATTTTCAATTAAATCATCATACGCAACGATTTTCTTCACAGCAGTCCATAGATGACGATTTCAATCTCATGTATGCTCATGGGATGCGTCACCCGTTGACTGAATCCAATCGCACTCTGGTTGCCCAACAGTGGCTATATGCCCCCATCTCAGAGGGGTTTGCCGAGCAACAACTGCTGATCTAAACGGTTCGCAGAACATAAGGACAATGGGGTTAAAAACTTTGTGGAAAACTATAGAAAAGACGCGATTCATCTCTCCCCGTAAATAGGGAAGTATTATCGCTTGAATTCTGTAATTAAGGCAGAAATGAGTAAGAAGAAGCTCTCTTTTCATCAGCTATTTAAAAATCGAATTAATATTCATCCTAGTAGAAAAAGGGAAAAACTATACAGCAGCACGAGGATGAACTTCTAATCCATTTTTCGTTATAGATTGAATATGCGCATGTTTCGAGTGGTTGGTACCAAACATTTTAAGAACTTCTAATTGCCTCACTCGTTCTGTTCCTTTGTGAAAATAGCTTAAGAGAAAAACATTTTGGATTACGTAATTTTCTACATGCAACTCAGATTCCAAGCTTCCAATTTCCGAAACTAAAAGAGTAGTACATCCTTGGGATCTTAAATAATTATTGAGCCTGAAAAGTTCTCTCCTTTTTTGATAAATGTCTTCAAAGCGAGTAAGAAACACTGATATGGAATCAATAACGACACGAGAAGGTTCCATCCGATTTATATTTTCCTCCATTTGTTCTGTCAGAGACCATTGACCAAGTTTTTCATAATCTGCTCCCCTATGGACTTCAACTTCTGGAGAAAAGGTGGATATAACAGAAATTAGATTTTCATCCATTAAGTCTCGAAAATTCCACCCGAACCCTGCTCCAATTGTAATTATGTCGAGTAAACTTTCTTGAAAGGAAATCAAAAGACCTGGTTCACCCTTCTTGGCACCATTAAAGAGGTATTGAAGTCCAAATATTGTTTTGCCAGCTCCAGGAGGGCCAATAACTAGTGTTGAGGTTCCTCTAGGAATACCTCCTTCGATAATTTCGTCAAGACCTGGTATTCCAGTTGTTATCCTTTTAAGTTCGCCTATTTCAGATGGCAAAGTTGGTGTAGGGGGCATGATTCCTAATTTCACTGTGTATTGCTTTATGACCCCAAGTTCTTCTAATCGTTTTATTCTGTTGTGAATCGTCATTCGCGTAACTCCAACTTCTTCTGCGATTTGTGCGGCAGGTATTCTAGCATTATTCTTAAGATATTCAATTACCTTCAGATCGAGTTCGTCAAGGCCAACAATACCTTTAATTCTCTTGATTCTTTCGCCCTCACTTTTTTCCAAGAAATCTCCTCCGATTGGTTGATCGATGAGTTAATTTTTATATGGGAAATTCCAACTGAAGTCTCCTTGGGTTATTTAGGTTTATTTGACTTCTAAATAGATTTGCAGTACGATAATTTGCGAGTGTCAAATCATGTTTAGAGAAGTTATGAATTTATTGCATTTCTGATAAGATAATAGTAATTATTATTTTAAAATAGTTGCTATAAGTATTCAAATAAATATGTGAATGTTCGAACGGAAACCAAGCTCTGTTATCCGTACGAAAACTGAATGAGGAATAGGTAGCCGAGGTCTACAGACTTCTCTATATGGAGAAAGAAGGGAGCATGCTAAAAAGGGCAAAGATCATCCTTTATTCGAAGGATGGATACACCGTGCAAGAGATTCAAAGGAAATTGGGATTGAGTCCTTTTATGGTGCAATAGTTGATTCGCAGGTTCAACGTCACCAAAGTAGAGGAATTATCTGAAAAAAGAGAAGTTATCTTTGAGAACCCCCTTACTTAATCCCACCGTTCAGAAGATGTATCTTCCTGCAGTATATATTGTAAAATAGCTTCAGGAATTGTCTATCTCGTCACTTGAATAGTTATCGCACGGATTCTTTCAATGAACCCTGTGTAGAGATCTTCTTTTTTGATAAGTCAGTTATGAATACACTTATAAAGTATTTAGTGTATTCTCATATATGAGAGTTATATAACCAAGTTATAAAAATCCTATTTATCAAACAATGGAAGGTGAAAATATGACCACTCAAATGGATTATGCCAGAAGGGGAATAGCTACTGAAGAAATGAAAGCAATAGCAAAAGAAGAAGATTTCCCTATAAACACTCTAATGAAAAGAATTGCAAAAGGAATCATCGTTGTAACACGAAACACCGTACGAGAAAACGTTAGGCCATTGGGAATCGGCGAAGGGCTAAGAACCAAAATTAATGCCAATATTGGCACCTCTCGCGATTTTGTCGACATTGAGGCGGAGATTCACAAAGCACAGATTTCAGTCAAGGCTGGAGCGGACACGGTGATGGACTTGTCAACAGGGGGCGATATTGACTA
>JAECRX010000276.1 GCA_016292335.1 Candidatus Sifarchaeum subterraneum
TATCCCTAATCTATCTTTTAAATCAGTTTTAACCTTTGGATTAAATAATTCAGTATCTACACCAGTTGGAATAGAAAAGATTTTTTCTGGATCAAGTCTAAAGCATTTAATAATCTCTTCCTTTATAGAAGGAGATACTGTGATTACAGCATCTGAAATTCTACAAAGCCTTCTTGAAAGGAGATAGAACAAAAAACTAGTTTTGAATTCACCAAGATTTTTCCAAGAAAAAAAAGATAATAGTCTTTTGTATGCTAGAATCGAACCATGAAGTGAATAAATAAAAGGCGTATTATCTATATTTCTTTTCAAGAGAGAAAAACCATAAACTATGGGGTTATGGCCATGCAACAAATCAAAATTATTGGTACGCTTTAATTTCCTGATTTTTTTATATAGTTCAAAACCAAAATATAAGATTCCAAAATATCCAAAAAGCGTTCTTCTAACTCTATGAACCTTAATACCATCTATTTTTTCGAATTTTTTATCTTCGTCTTCAAGTGCGGTTACTATACAAACATCAAGTCCCATTTTAGTCTGTTGTGAAGAGAGATTAAACAAATAGGGATCAATTCCACTGCTCAATCTGTTTTTCGAAGGAAAACTCTGGCAAATCCTGCAAATCTTCATGTGATTATTCGTCCTTTAATAAAATGATTTTTAGGTCCTAATAGTTTTAGAGAATAAGAAATAAGAGGATTTTGTTGGATTGACTCCGATACGCATTGAGTTACCAAATAAATAATCAAGAGGAAAGTTCAATAATCATCTCGTAAGCGTTAATGTAATCGTGAATTACTTTTGACCAGTCAAAATTTTGTGTATGACTTCTGGCTTTATCTCCAAGTCTTTTTCTTAATTTTTCATCAGAAAGTAAGGATAGTATTACTTTTCCGAGCATCTTTGGGTTGTGAGGTTTTATGAGAATGCCTGTTTCATTATCTTTAATTATTTCTGGAATACCACCAACTTTTGTTGCTATTACAGGTTTTCCGCACGCCATTGCCTCCAATAAAGCAAGACCAAAAGGCTCATATGTTGAAGCGAGCACAAAAACATCTGAGAGGTGTAGGAATCTTGGTATTTCATTATATGGTTTTTTACCAAGGATGAAAACATTATCTAAAACATTTAGTTTTTCAATTAATTTGTTCAAATAAGATTTGTAAGCCCCCTCACCAACGATTAAAAAATTAACGGATGGATCTTCCTTAATAACATATGAAGCTGCTCTTATTAGTTGGTCTACGCCTTTCCACGGCACTAGGCGGCATGCAGTGAGAACTATTTTGGAATTTGGATAAAAATTGTTCCTTGGGTTATCTCCTAGTCGATTTTCAATCTTAAATTTTGACAAATCGATGGCATTTGGTATCAAAATAATTTTATCTTTGTCAACACCTAGTTTTAGTAAAAGGTTTCTATGATAATCAGTTTGTGCAGCAATAAAATCATAATTGTTTATGAGAAAATATTGAAGCCTTCTTACAAGCATAGTACGAAAATCATGTTTATTCCACATTTCTCTGATGTTTATACGTGAATCCCCTTCAACAAGGGACATATATTCCCAAACCAAATCACCCGCGTATTTTACCAAAGATGGTCGTTTGAAAGATTTTTTTGCAATAAAACCAGCAACAGCACTCACATTCATATCATGTGCATGGATTATGTCAATATTTTTTTTTCTTAGAAGATAAGAAGAAAGTATTCCGATAGATAGGGATCTGACAAGGGCTTCTTTTGCTCTATAATGTTTACTGGTAAAAATTGCAGGTGATCGATAAATTCTGACTTTATCTTCTTTTTTAAAAAAAGGATAGTCCTTATAGCTCTGCGTTGCAATATAAACATCATGCCCGTGTTTTGCTAGTTCTCTTGCCAAAAAAGGAGTTGTTGACGCTGGACCACCAATTGCAGGCGGAAAATTAGACGATATCATTAAGATCTTCAAGTGATTATCCCCAGACTGACCACTATTTTTCTTAATCAATCAGCAGACCGATACAAGTTCTCCTTTAATAAGGTTAACTCTATTTTGATTAGATTTTTCCATATTCCTTCAAAATTTGTTTGTAAACTTCCTCCACATCTGAAGCAATTTTTTTCCAATTATAATTTTCTTTAATTTTTTCTAATGCTCTTTTTTTCAATCCTTCAGCATATTCTGGATTATTCAAGATATTAATTACTGCATCTGCTAAAAGTTTAATATCGTTTGGGGGAATTAAAATTCCATTGACATTATTGACTATAAAATCGGGAATTCCACCAATATTTGTACTTACAACTGGTTTCCCACAAGCACAGGCTTCCAGAAGAGATATACCAAATCCTTCCATATCTCCTTTAACAGGCTTTACAGGCATTACAAAAACATCACAAATAGCATAATAAAAAGGGAGTAATTTGCTGGGGACGTATCCAGTAAAAATAACATTAACTCCTTGCTTCTTTGCAAGCAATTTTAATCTGTTTTGCATATAACCTGTTCCAACAACCACATATACAATATTTCCTATTTCTTTTTCAATAATCGATAGAGCTTTAATAACCATGTCTATTCCTTTTCTTTCAACAAGGCGAGAAACAGTTAATATTACCTTCGAGTTTTCAATACCCAGTTTCTTTCTGATAAATGTACCATCAATATATGGATTAAACATTCTTGTATTAACACCGTTTGGGATAATTTGTATCTTATTTTTTGGTACTCCACGTTCTAAGACAACCTTACAAGTCGCTTTGCTGACTGCAATAATTTTATCAGCATTTTTAAGAGTATATTGAACTTGTTTTTGTTTTAACAGAAGAGAGTGAACTACATCAAGACCATGGGCAGTAATGACCAGCGGTTTTCTAATAATCTTTTTTATCATTAAAGAAATCAGAGAAATTGGACACGCACTTGTTGCGTGTATTATATCAATATTTTTTTTAGCTAAAAATTTCAATGCTTTTAAAAAATCATATGGCATACACAA
>JAECRX010000045.1 GCA_016292335.1 Candidatus Sifarchaeum subterraneum
AAACTTCGATTAAAGAACCTATATTTGATATTCAAGTTTCTGAAGAAAACGATTATTCGCATTGGACATCTGAAGAAATATCTACTGAACACTTAATATCGAAAATAGGCGTTAAAACAGATGAAAATCTTCGGTTAATGGCAAAAAAGAATATTATTGAAAATGCGTATGCCGCAGGATCTGTTCTTTCGGGTTTTGACTATATTCAAGAAAAAAGCGGGTTAGGTGTGGCAATAACAACAGGATTTTTTGTAGGAGATAAGATTGGCAAGTCGCGTGACGTATACTGAAGAAGTTGATAAATGCATAAAATGTGGCACGTGTACAAATAATTGTCCAGTAGTGCTTTATGCAGGATCAGATATTTTCCCAGGCCCAAAATACAGTTCTGAATCGCTGAGAGTTTCTCACGAGTTAAATAATGTTCGAGATATTATTTACTTCTGTACTGGATGCGAAAAATGTGATGAGGTCTGTCCAGCAAATGTAAAAACGCCTTTGATAATGAAGATTATCCGATCTCATGTTTTTGACGAAACTAAATTGGTTGAAGGACATCAGAAGATGGTTAAAAACATAATAACATATGATAGAGCAGTGGAACCATATGATGAGGCTAAAAAGAAAGAGATGATAGGAGAATCTGTTCCAGTCAAAAGCAAAGAGGCAAATATTCTTTACTTTCCGGGATGTATAAGCGAGGAAAGATTATTTTTCATAAAAGAGGCTACAAAGCAAATATTGAACAATACAGAAACAGATTATGTAATTCCAGAGAATTGGGGTTGTTGTGGGTCACCCGTTTCAAAAATTGGAGGCAAAGAAATTCAAGAAAATTTAGCAAAAGACAATAAACGCTTATTCGAGAATTTTGAAATTATAGTGACATCTTGTGCTGGTTGTGTTTCAAACCTAAAGGAACTGTTCCCTGATCTTCGAATTTATCATACATTGGAATATTTGGACGAAGAAATAGGCATTGAGAATTTAAGATTTAAGAAAACAAACGGAGAAAAGGTCACTGTCACAATGCATTATCCTTGCCACCTTTATAGAAGCTTGGGAAGACATGTTATAGATTATGCCGAAGAAATTTTAGAAAGAATGCCGAATGTTAAATATGTAAAGATGCGAGATGCAGATGTCTGTTGTGGTGCGGGTGGAGGTGTCTTTGCAGGAGCTCCACAAATTGCAGAGATTTTGGCACTCGAAAAGATTCAGAATGTAAAAAAAACAGGAGCAGCCTTGTTAGTAACACCATGTCCATTTTGTTTTCTTAATTTAAAGCTAAGGAGTAAAGAAACAGATATAGTGGTATATGAATTCATTCATTTTCTGGCTGACTTTATCGAACCTTTATGATTCATATGGAGCTTTTAAAGAAATTTATATCGCGTAAGCTAGTAGGGTACATCCCAGCTTTTTTTTAGTTCTTGTATCTTCTTTACACTTTCATCTAAGAGTTGGACATATTGATATGCTAAAAGCACAACTCCGAGCTCTTTTTCCAGTTTATTTATATGATTTTGTTCCTTTCCACTTGTTGGAGCGAGATTCGATGTAATCCATCGAAATAGTAATAAACATCCATGTGCATAAACTTCCCCCGGAATACCTACTGAAATTCTTCTAAATTTCCATCCAAGCAATGATTAGAAATTAAATAGAATAGGGAAATATCAACTAACCCAAATAAGGTAGAGGGAAAACTAAATGTTCAGAGAAATTTGGAAAAGTGGCAAAGATAAATATGAATGTGTAGTTGATGACATCGATGGTGATGGATTAAATGAACTTATTGCAGCCCATAAAAAACGCATTACTGTTTATAGAAATTTTAAAAAGATCAAAGACTTTAAAGTCGATTGTGAAATATTCGGGTTTGTAATTTCTGATTTGGACAATGATGGTGTAAAAGAACTATTTGTGACAGATGGAAATAAAGGGGTTGCCTATGAAAATTGGGAAAAAATAATGGAAACAGAATTGGGATTGAGTTCCATTTGGCTTAATTGTGCAGTTGGCGACATAAATAACGATGGAACTAAAGAACTAATAATAGCAGGTCAAACAACCACAAAAAAGAAAAAAGAAACCCCAAAACCTAAAATTGTTGCATATAGCGATTGGCAATCCATTTGGAGTCCCGAAATCGAGGGGATTTCATTTTGGGCAACTGAAGAGAAGGGCGGTGGTTTTCTTTGCCTAGACATCGGTGATGCAGATAATGATGGCAAAGACGAAGTGATAGCTGGTACTGTTACAAAAAGAATTCACGTGTTCAAAGATGGAAAGGAAAAATGGTCAGGACGAGCTAATACGGGTACTACGGAACCACCAACGGTTAACGCTTGTGTTATTGGGGATGCACTCAATGATAACAAAAATGAAATTATCACCGGCGCTGGTGATAATACCTTAAGGATTTTTAAAGAAGAAAAACAAGTATGGAAGATGAAAACAAGGGATACTCCTCGCAGTATAGCTATTGGGGATGTTGATAACGATGGCGAGAATGAAATCGTCATGTCTTATCTAAACGATGAGGAAGTTACAGTACTTAAGAAAGGTAAGATTTTATGGGACGATATAGTAAAAGATCATTCTTGGGACCGTGAAGTTATTATCGCGGATGTAGACAATGATGGTAAAAATGAGATAATTGCAACCGGTGATCGAATAAGAATTTTTAAATATTCGCCATCGTGAACTACCCCCAGCTAACGCAAGGGGCTTCCTCCTTCAATGACAGAACTTACAGGTATAACCCGTAGAGGTTTCATCTCCAGAGGCACAAAGGGTTGTCCCAACCCCGCATATAAGATGTTTAGTGAAGCGTTATAGTCCCTGTCTGTTTCAAAACCACAATAAGGACAGACATGCATTCTATCTTTCAACGATTTTTGAACTTCTTTACCACAGCTTACACATTTTTGTGTTGTTCCTCTTGGATGTACCTTCAAAAACACTCTACCAGCACTCTCAGCCTTGTAGAGTAGTAATTGAAAGAATCTTCCCCAAGAGGCATCTAAAATCTTTTGAGCTAGACAAGGGTTTCTAGCCATATTTTGAATTTGTAACTCTTCCACAACAATAGTATCATAATTCTCTATGTAAAAGTGAGAAAGTTTATGAAGGAAGTCATCTCTCTGATTCACCAATTTTTCATATATTTTTGCGAGTTTTATCCTTTGCTTCGTCCTGTTCCGTGAACCCTTCTTTTTCTTTGATAACCAATGCTGAACAACCTTTATTCTCTCCAGTGTCTTTTGGTAGAACTTTGGGTTCTCTATCTGTCTCCCTTCGCTATCGGTAAGGAAATATTTTATTCCAACGTCTATACCAATTTCGTTTCCTGTAGATGGTAAAGGTTTAGGCTTATACTCCACCTGAACATTAGCAAACCACTTTCCTGATTTTTCCCTCTTTACTATTATCCCTTTAATCTTACCTTCAATCGGACGATGAAGTTTAATTGGTATTTCTCCAATCTTTGACAAGTCGATCTTCTTCCCTTTAAGCTTAAAACCCGACTGGTTAAAATTGAGCGTTTTGAACCAGCCTTTTCCTTTGAATCTCAATTTACCAATTTTCTTTCCCTTCTGTTTTAGTCTAGCTAAAGCTCTTATGTTTGACCACAGTTGATAATTCACCATCTGCAAGACTTTAGAATAGACTTCGTTTAATTCGGGGTTTTCATGCTTTAACCGAACGATTAACCCCTGAGTATCCGATTGTGTGATTTTTCTATCTTCTTTCCTAGCTCTGTTTATTTCCTCTAAAAGTCTGTTATAGAGCCATCTACATAACTCTAAACTCTCCTCTAATCGACTTTCCGCCTCTTTTTTCGGATAGAGCCTGAATTTATAGGTATAGTGTGTTTGCATTTTATCTACCTTGACTCTCTACATATTTTTTCAATATTTCTAAAATTACCTGACCTCTTGTGGCAAGAAAGTAAGAAGGGGACCACAAAGCGTTCTTCCAGAGTTTTTTCTTTGTTTCTGGAAAGTTTCTTTTTATTTCTCTTGAAGTTATAGTTTTGAGGACATTGAGAGATTTGGTATGTCCAAAATTGGTTTAGATTTGAACAACGTATGAAAATGGTCTTTATCGCATTCTATTATTCAACACCTCTACATCAAAATTCTCACTTATTTCTCTAATTTTTTGTTTGAGAAAATCTATGATTTTTTCGTTATCAAAAACCGCTCTCCTATATTTATGTATATTGGACAAGATGATACTGAAGTGCATAAACTGAATGACAGGATTTGCCTAGTTTGTAGTTCATAGTTATATTATTTTGATAACTATAAATACCCTTTGGCTCTCATCCCTTCCCTTTCGGAAGGAAACTTCCCGCCAATAAAGTTAAAATTCAAAAGTAGTTCAAACATTTTTAATTCTCTTATTGCAGTCTTAAGCAAAAATTTATAGCGAAACTATCGATCACAAAATAGATAGCGTTTTTTCTGATAACGATGATAGCGCACTATACTGAAACTGAATAAAAAAGGTGATGGATTTGGGAGAAAATTTGATTTTCATCCACGGCTCTGGAGGAAATCGTAAAACATGGTCGAATCAGATAGATTACTTCTCAAAGAATCATAATGTTTTTGCTATAGATCTTCCAGGCCACGGTGAACAAAAAGGCGGAGGAAAATCAAGTGTTGAGGATTATGTGGAATATATCAAAGAATTTATCGAAGAAAAATCTATAAAAAATCCATGGCTGATAGGACATTCCCTAGGAGGAGCAATTGTACTTAGTTTTGCGCTGAAATATAAAGAAATAGCCAAAGCTATTGTTTTGGTAGGTACTGGGGCTAGATTAAGAGTTCTGCCACGAATCTTAAATGCAATCAAGAGTAATTATGAAGATGCACTTAAGCCTATCAGTGATTTTGGATTTTCTCCCAAGACAGATAAGTCAATTGTCTCTGAGTGGATAAAAGAGACACTGAAATGTCCATCAGAGGTCACATATGGGGATTTCCAAGCTTGCGATAAGTTTGATGTGATGAATGATCTAAATAAAATAAAAATCCCTACCTTGATTATTTGCGGATCTGAAGATCAATTGACTCCAATCAAATACTCTCAATATTTGAAAGAAAACATCAAAGATTCAAAATTAGTGATAATTGAAGATGCAGGACATATGGTGATGTTTGAAAAACCAAATATTTTCAATCAAGCTCTAGATGCGTTTCTATAATTCTTCTCTATTAATTTTATATATGCGATCTCACCCTATTTTTTGTCGATAATCGTGTTATGACTGAAGTATAAAAAATCCTAGGATGGTTATTTTATGGACATGAGAACTCGTCAAATCATAGAACTTACAATTATCGTATTAGTCATACTTATTTTGCTTCTTTGGACTTATTTAACTGGACTTCTACCATAAAATGCTCGGGCTTCTTGGATTTCTTTAGGCTTATTCGAAGCTGATTCTATTCGGCTTTGAATTTTCGAATGATAATTCGCGGTTTTCCCACTTACAATTTCTATTATTCCAGGATCTTCCATTGATTTAAAAATTCTCGCCATTCGTCAAAATTCTCTTCGTCTAAAAAAAATTCAATAACTCCGTCGGAAATCCATGAATCATTATTTAATGCGGCACCCATTTTTTCTCTCCATTCTTCTATTGTAAGAACTAAGTAATCGACCTTTTCGCCATCTATAAGACAAAAAATTAGAAAATACGTGGGGTCGACTACAATGTTGGCCTTCTCCATTTTAAACGAGAAACGACCATTTTCTTTCATGCTTGTCTTAACACAAAATGTTCGATATTTAAGACTTCTATCGCCTAAAATTTTAACAGCAATTAGGTCAACATCAGTTTCAACTTTTAATGCGCGTGAAAAAGGTATCCAATTCAATTTAGCAAGCTCTACCATTGTAGCGCGTTTTCCAACTTTATCCATTAGTTCCTGCTTCTCATTTTCGCTCAATTTTAATAGATCCCCAATTGAGAGATTTGAAAATAAAAATTCTACATATTTTTTAGTCTATTTTAGATAAAGTGTGGGTTTACTGATTTTGTATTGATTAAATAAAATCAGATTATTATTTATTACCTTTCATGTCTGAATAAAGGTGTAAAATAATGAAAAATCGTAGTAAGATCGAAGAAGAAATAGAATTTCTAAGAAAATTAGTAAATAAATATTCAAAAAAAGATGCCATGATAGAAAAAATCGATGATCTTGCCAAAAAATTAATAGAAAACTATAAAGAAAAAATTAACCGATTTGAGGGCAATGAAGAAAAAATAAAGGCAGTTACATTTAAGATAGAAGGTGTAAAAGCGCTTTTAAATAAAATTCGGGAAGTAGATGAAAGATTACCAAGCATAAGAATTATGATGAAACTTATTTGGAATATTGAAGACCTTGTCTGGCTGGCTAAAGAAAAAAATCAACCTTTTTATCATGAAAAGTTATCACAACAACGCTATGCCATGAATGAACTTAAATGCGTGTTAGGACTCCGATCACCAGTTCAGAATTATGAAGACATGCCAATGTTATTAGAAAATTATCTAAATTTTCTTTTACATCTAGATGATATTGTAGAAGCTGTAATTGATCTAAATTCTCCACCAGATGAATGGAAAATTGAACAGAAAAAATCTATGCCTGATTTTAAAAGCGAACCTGTTTTCATTTTGAATTGTTTGATCCATGGACGAGAACATTTGTTACAAAAAATGATAGAAGAGGATCAAGAATATTTTTTAATATAATTTAGTTTTATATAATAAAATAAGGATCAATACCAAAGATCAACGCGTTTGCCTCACTTAGTGGGGGTTTTCAAGAAGAATCGTGGGCATTGCTTGAACCAAAATCCAAATGTAAACTAAAAATTTTATCAGAAATATGTTACTTTTAGTTCAAATATTCGAAATTTTTAACAATTCAATAGCAAAAGAAGGGTTCTATCACTATTTCGGGGACAGGGATTTTATCTTAAAATATAAAAAAATAAAAATTTTTTACCTTAAAATACAAAAAAGATTCCATAAAAAAGAAAAATTTATATTTACCACTACTAAATTAACAATCATGTAGAACCACATGAAGAGGTTTTCGATATGGAAGATTACTTCGAGATGGTGAAAGTACCGTTCCCTACAAGAGTCGAGGGGATAACTATGGTGATTGACACAGGATTAGATTTTCAAAATGCCAGAAACTTCATAGATTCAATAAAAGGGTGCGTAAACCAGCTCTGTATCAAGTTGGGTTGGACAACATGGGCTCATATGAATCCCAAAGTTGTAAAAAACAAAATTCAACTTTATCTAGAAAATGAATTTACGGTTTGTAGTGGAGGAACATCACTTGAAATCGCTTTTGTTCGAAACAAAGTAGAAGAGTTCTATGAATATATCAAAAAATTGGGACTTACAACAGTAGAACTTTCTGCAGGCAACACAGACATGAAAAATGAAGAGAAGGCCAAATTGATTCAAATGGCAAAAAAAAAGGGTTTCATAGTATGGACAGAGGTAGGAAAGAAAGATCCAATTGAAGATAAAAAACTGAAGCATATTCGGGGACAATTAGTAGTTCATGATTTAGAAGCAGGAGCGGACAAAGTAATAATAGAAGCTAGATTGAGTGGGAAAAATATAGGGATTTTTAACAAAGAAGGAGATGTCATCGAGGATGAACTGCATGAAATCGTGTCTACTGTTGAAAATGCGGGCTATTCTATTGATGATGTGATTTTTGAGGCACCTCAGAAGTCGCAACAAGCTTACTTGATAAAAAGATTTGGGCCTACTGTCAATCTGGGAAACATAATGCCCGGAGATTTAGTTGCCCTCTTGACTTTACGAACGGGATCTCGAGGAGATACCTTTGGAATAGGGTGGCTACCTGAGGAGTTGGGTTAAGAGCTCGAATTTAAACGAAAAATTGAATGCTTTTTCTATAAAATCCTCAAACAGAGATACTCTAAGTCGTTTCATGATTTTATGGTAGGAGAGAGATCATTTGTCAATAGAAATGGAAATTCTTGCTGAATTACGGAAAGTAAAATTTGATTATGTCATTACCGTTCCGTGTGGTTGGTTGGCCAAACTTTATGATTTGATAGAAAGAGAATCAAGAATTTCACTCATAAGAGTTACAAGAGAGGAAGAAGGCATGGGTATAGGTGCTGGGATATATTTGGGTGGAAAAAGAGCAGCCATGCTGATACAGTCGGGTGGAATTGGAAATTCGGTTAATGCAATTGCATCCTTACTTAAGTTGTATAAAATACCATTATTTTTATTGATAAGTCATAGGGGCGATCTAGGAGAAAAGATATCTGCACAAATTCCAATGGGACAGACAATAATACCTATTTTTGATGTATTGAATATTCCTTACTATGAAATAAAAGAACAAAACGAAATTCGATTAATATCCCAAGCTTTTGATTTCATGCAAATTGCAAAAAAACCTGTTGTAGTTCTTCTTTCTGGACTTCTGTGGGGGTGAAAAAATTTAAACGAATTGATGCAATTAAAACAATTGTTGAAAGTCTTGAAGATAAGTGTTTAATTGTGTGCAACTTAGGATTTCCAAGTAGAGAACTTTATAGCCTAAAAGATTCTCCTAATCATTTTTATATGTTAGGTTCCATGGGATTAGCTTCCTCTATTGGTTTGGGATTGGCTCTAGCACAAAAAAAGAAGAAAATTGTTGTGATTGATGGAGATGGTTCTATTCTTATGAACTTAGGTTCCCTTGCCACTATTACTTTTCAAAGTCCCCCCAACCTAATTCACATCATTTTGGATAACAAAGGTTATGGATCAACAGGTGGACAACCTACATTTACCGCAAATGGAATTGATCTCTTAAAAATAGCACATGGAATGGGATTGAAGAAAAGATTTCGAATAGATCAGCGTGAAAGTTTGCAATCTTTACTGCAAAAATGCTTAGAAGAGAGTGGCCCTCACTTTATATGGGTAGATATAGAATCAGGAAATGCGAACGTTCCAGAAATAGATTTAGATCCTGTTATGATCAGTGAACGTTTCCGTAATCATGCTATAAAGACATCTCAAAAGCTCAATGAAAAGTAGTCTAATTTTTTAAAGAATTTGATTTCGTAATAAAAAGCAAACTTTCAAATTCACCAATGCTAAATTTTCTCGGTTCTTATTGGAGTTTTACGCTATTAGATTTTGACATCCTCTCCGTCCTAAAGGACGTAGATTCCTACAAGGAATTTCGATGACGAGAATTTTCCACTCGGAAAAATTGGGTGGAATTATGGGTTGAGTCAAAGCAA
>JAECRX010000277.1 GCA_016292335.1 Candidatus Sifarchaeum subterraneum
AACTCTGGTTTTGCAGGTGTCAACGCTATTTTGCCATCCCTGATTTCAGATATTTTTAAAGTAATCAAACTCATCTTAATTCTGCATTAGATTTTTTTTATGATCGCCCTCTTCTCCTTGGGTTCCTCATAAGATCTAACTCTGGTTTTGCAGGTTTTAAAACCATTTTCCCATCTTTAACTAAAGACATTATTTTTTTGATTCTATCCGTTATTTCCCCTTGGTATTTTAATGTAGATGCGAAGAGAATTAAGGTATTATTAAAGGCAGTATCTTTGGCCAATTCTTTATCGAAAAGTTTAATCTCAAACTTCCCACCGATGTCTACAACTTTGCCATCAATGTCTGCTACTTTTTTATTTTTGGCTTTATTTATAACATTGAAGTCTGCTCCAAGACTGGCTCTTTTTTCCTTTATTTCAAAAATTTCCATAGTTTTCTTTTTATCATCAGTCATAAACTCGAAAAAATAGCTATCAGTGCCTGTTGCTGGTTTGCGAGCCTTTTCAATGTCAATAATGTATTTATACTTTGGAATTATCGTCCCAAAAACTGGTAACTCTTGATTAACACTAAAAGATCTTGTAGTCTCTTTAACTATTAACTCTTCAATTGATCCTAGCCATGATCCCCCCTCGGTAAACATTCTCAATATAAGACGTTTACTGAGTTCATTACCCTTTATTTCTCCTTCTTCCCAAGCTTTTTCTCGTATGCCAAGGATGCCTTTCTTTTCTCCATCTTCCTCGAAAGCTCCAACAATATCCATATCAACTGTAAATTGTTGGCTTTTGGATCTATATACCTCCTTTTGACGAATTCCCAATTCTTCACCATGCAGTCCTGTGGCCCAGAAGTCAACCACAAATTTTTTTACTGTTTTCGGCATGGACTCACCTCTTTTTTCTCATTTTTCTTTAGCCGATTAATCTTTCAGGTTTTTACATATACTCTTCCGCTGTTTCAATCTATTTTTTATGACATTTCTCGTCCTCTGCGAGTCATCCGAAAACCACCTTAAGCGTCAGGCTCTCATCAATGGTTCGTCTCATGCACAAGAACGTACCACGAGTGATATGCTCGCAGTATTCCGTTGTTGACATGATAATCGTTTTATTCATCAACTTGTTCTTCATTTTCATGTGGTAATCACTACCGGACACGATCTCAGTATAAAATCACACTCGTAACACATTATATAGATTTTGGTGTAATTTACGATTCCAAGTTGTTTTTTCTCAGTCTTCAGATACTTCTTATCGTGATTGCACACCATTTTATTCACTATAGCAACTCGATAAGAATTGAAAAGAGAGTTAGAGAGGAGGGGAAGAGTCTCCCCGCTTGTAGTTGAAGACAAGGACCCGAAATTATAGTAGAACAATGGAAAAAAATCAGAATATTTGATTACTTTTCGCTTCAACCAACTTTTGGAACCTTTTGCACAATCAAATTTAACTCAAAAAACTCTGAAAAATCTTTGAATTAAAAGGATTCAAAATAAATGACTTAGTTCAATGCGGAAATAAATTAAAAAGAATCTAAAAGAAGGGTATCTGAATTATTTCATTCCTCTTCTTCTTCCGCCACTCCAAGATCCCATTTATTAAATGCCTTGTTATATTCTCTGCTGAGTAACTCATCAACGACATGCGTATATTTTTGAGTTGTGGAAAGTTGAGCATGACCAAGTTGTTTTTGAATGAGACGGATATCCATGTTGCGGGCAAGAGCCATGGTTGCAAAGAAATGACGGAGTTTGTGGCAGGATATCTTAGGGTTTATTTCAGCTTTTTCTTTATATTTTGTGATAATATGCTGGATTGTTCGTATTGCTAGTCGCTTTTTGTGGCGACTTATGAATAATGCTTCTTCTCCTTCAACCTCTGGTCTGATATCCAGATAATTTTTTATTGTTTCTAATCCCACATCACTTATATGGACAATTCTTGTTTTTCCACCTTTTTCGCGAACACGCAAAGTTTTATTTTTGAAATCGATATCTCTAACATTGAGATTGTGTACACCTTCGACTCTCATGCCTGTGTAGAGAAAGGTTGTTATAATTGCTAAATCCCTTATTGCATATTTAGAACCATCGTTCTTTATAGTTTCGACCAATTTCTTGGCTTCTTCCTCGGTAGGATAAATAGGTAGTGTTTTATCAAGCTTCGGTGATTTAATTTTTGACATCGGGTCTATATTAATGTATTTTTCATCAAACAAGAAATTAAAGAAGCTACGAAGTGTGCTTATCTTTCTTGCTAACGCTTTTTTACTATAGTTCCTTTCTTTTGATAGATATGAGAGAAACTTTCTTATGTCGCTTGTATTAATTTTTGAAGCATGTTTATCATTCATGAACTTGAAGAATAATCCCAGATCATATGAATATTCTTTAATGGTTGAAAAGGCGAGGCCTTCTTCGACTTCTTTTATTGTTTTGAATTCTTCGATAAGATCTTCGTTTTTTGGATAATCTTCCATTTTTTATCGCCTTTTCTTTATTCTATTAGTAATGCCTCAGAGATTACTGTATATTTTTAGATATCCCTTTTAGAATAAATATATTTCCGACTTTTTTCTCCACAACAATATTCATGAATAATCTTCAAATTTTGATCATGAAAGCAAGTTCCTTTGAAATTGTCGGAATATGATTTTGTGATGGAAATTTGGAACCTTGCATCATTTGTGGGGATTTTTACAGTGATTTTTCCAAGCAAATAAAGAGATGAAAGCGCTTTCCATTTTCTGGTGTTGTTGTGGTTCATGGAAAAATAGTTAATACGCATATATCTTATTTTAGACGTAAAGGAATACGAAGGAAATGGAGAGGGAAAGAAGAGGAAGCTAGACAAGATACTGAAGAAGTATGGGCTGATAGAGACGATTTTTTTTGTGGAAAAGGAAGAATACTCGAGAACAGAGTAAATTGCTCCACTGAATAAACCTGCCGGAAGAGTCCAGGCCATGATCATTTATTGAAAATCATATTAAATGAGCTTTAATATTATCATATTAAATGAGCTTAATATTAATTATCTAGAAATTGGCTTGATATTGATCATTTATTGAAGAACACCATAATCATTTGTTACACAAAATGCTTTTATACAACCTTTTATATAATTATCTTTGCTTCTCAAGAAGCTGAGGAGCATATATACTATACAAAGTGAAATCTTTGAAAAAGAACACCTCCAACGAAAAGGTGTTATAGGTTTTTTGAAAAAATTGGAGAACAATAAAAAAGGTGTAAAAAATATGAAAGCAGCCGTATGGCATGGTCGAGAAGACTACAGAGTTCAGGAATGGCCTGAACCGCCATCACCTGGACCTGGCGAAGTGAAAATTAAAGTAGGATTTTGTGGAATTTGCGGAACGGACCTCCACGAATATCATGCTGGTCCTATCTTTACCCAAGTTGGTGAACCACATCCTGTAACGGGTAAGATGGCCCCACTTGTGGGTGGACATGAATACTCAGGTACCGTAGTTGAAGTCGGAGCGGGCGTTACCAGGGTCGAAGTAGGAGACAATGTCACTGTCTGGCCAGTTACCGCGGATTGGACCTGTGAATACTGTAAGTTGGGGAGACCCGATATGTGCATGCAGATAGGATTTCAAGGATGCCATGAAGATGGAGCTTTTGCAGAATATATAAACTTTAAGTGTGATACAGGTGATGAAACAGTTCCGCTAATCTACAAACTACCGGAAGGCGTATCTTTGGCGGCCGGTTCACTGACAGAACCCTTTTCAGTGACGATGAAGGCCATGAGAGTAGGAAACGTAATGACAGGGG
>JAECRX010000278.1 GCA_016292335.1 Candidatus Sifarchaeum subterraneum
ATCGAAGGTAAAAGGAGACCTAATTTTATCTTTGACCCTGCCAGTGGTTCAGGAGGTTTCTTGGTAGAGGCAGCGAGGAGGATAAGAGAATATCCCAATTTTGACTGGAATGAACCGCAAGACCTTCAGGATATACATAATGCCATTCTTTGGGGCATATTTGGTAGTGAAATTTCACCTTTCCCTTATTACCTTACTCAGGTAAACTTACTCATTCAACTTACCCCCGTAATTAGAAAACACATAGAGTTAACAGGAAAGAAACCCCGTGAACAACCGACACCTCTTGGCATTATTTGTGAAGATTCAATGGAATTACACAATCCAGAGATGCAGCTTTTCCAGCAAGAAATTAAAGAAGAAAAGAAAGAATATCAACATAAAATTCTTCATTTCACCATAGCAGAGGGAAAAATATATGAAAAAATTAAAGAAAAATATGCTGGAAAATTTTCATATGTGTGCGCGAATCCTCCTTATGTAGGCGAAAAAGGACATAAGGAACTTTTCCGGCATACTCTAAAATCTTATCCTTATTGGGAAGAATATTACCAAGGAAAGATGGATTATCTCTACTGGTTCGTTATTTTAGGCCTTTCTAAACTTAGAGAATGGGGAAAATTAGGATTTATAACTTCTGCTTATTGGCCTGCTGCTGATGGTGCTTCAAAATTGAGAAAATATATCTTAGATAGCGCTAAGATAAAAGAGATGATATTCTTTGAAGAAGTAAAAATATTTGAGCACGCTAAAGGACAGCACAACATGGTTTTTGTTTTAACCAAGTGTTCTGGAGAAAATAAAAAAAGAGAAAGAGAGAGTAACCATATTAAAATAGTCCAAGTGAAATGCAAAAATCAGGATTTACCTGGACAGACCATCAAAGAAAACCTTGATTTTCTCACCAAACACATCCAGAAATACATAGGCAAACCGAAATACGAGGATGAATTTGTAAAAGTATTCTGGAGCGGGGTAAAACAGGACGAACTGACCGGTGACGCTTGGGACTTAAAATACGACTCACAGTTAAATGCTATTTTAAATAAAATTGAAAAGGCGGGTAAGAAGATCGGTGAGAATTTTCTCCATGTAGGATGCGGAGTTCTAACTAATCGTGATTATGTGAATACCAGAAATATTAAAAGACTTACACAATCCGAAATTGAGCGTTACGGGATTAAGATTGGTGATGGAATTTTTGTTCTATCTGAGGACGAATATCGTAGCCTTCCATTCTCTTCCAGAGAAAGGGAGCTTATCAAACCATGGTATAAAAATTCAGAAGTATCATGCTATATTCCTGACCCGTATGATAAAAGAAAATTCTTAATCTATCTCAGGAATAAAGATAACTTGGATGAATATCCAACGATAAAGGCTCACTTGATGAAGTTCAAAGGCATTTTAGATTATCAATCATTAGGGTATGGCGAAACTAACAAATGGTACGCAGTTACGAGAGCAAGTGTAGAAAGTGTCCTTAAAAGAGAAAAAATCTTTACACCCTATCGAGCAGAGGAAAACACTTTTGCATACTCAAATGCTGACTTTTTTTCAAGTAAGGATCTTTACTACATTACCTATCAAGTAGAGCCTCCTAACATCGGTGAGTCGCTAAAATATGTCCTCGGGGTTTTGAACTCGTCCACTATTGAATTTTGGTGTTTTCATAAATTGAAACACAAAGGTAATGTAAGAGAATATTATGCTACGCCGTTGAAAAATATACCCATCCATCGTATTAACTTTGACGATTCTGAAGAGGTGAGGATGCATGATGAAATAGTGGATAAGGTAAAATCTATAACGAAAAAGATGGCGGAACTGGCTAAATATTCCAAATATTTCTCTGGCGTAAGACTTACTCGACTGCCGTTTGATGCTTCTTTGCCCGAAGTTAATAATGAGGCAATTATAAAAAGTGTTCCTTCTGAAAATCTTTATAACATACGCACCCATCCTGAAATAAAGATAGAAAGGCCAAAAGACTTTGAAAAAGAGAAATTTTACTTAAGCAAAGTAGAGAAACCACAACCAATTCTTACTGGTGAGGCTCGCCTCAGATTAAAAAGCAAGGGTGAAATCCCAATATTTATTGAAGGGCCTTATGAGTTATTAAAGCTTCTTTTTGATATTCTGCCTAACTGGAAAAATAAACCTTGGAGCGAAATAAAAGAAAATCTCTTCCTTCCAGATAACGTCATAAGTTTCAATACACAGAAAAACAAGGTTTTAGATGAAGTGCAAAACATAAGGTCAGAAATCTTAGAACTGCAAAAACAAATCGATCAAATCATCTATAAACTCTACGAATTGAAGGATTCTGAAATAAGTATCGTGGAAGGTTAAGATGGCTAGAATCAATAAAAAAGTAGGTCATTTATGGGGAATATAGTGTCGCCAAGCCGAACTCTACGGAAACCTTTGGTTTTCTTGCCTCGCCTTCAGCTCGGTCATATAACAGAGAGTATCTGGCTTCGTGCTTTCGGCACTTTGCCTAAATCCTACTTCGCAGGACTTCAAATACGCTCGGAACGTTATATGACAGCGAACCATTTAATATATAAAGAGGTATAAATATGTTACAAATTATTTCTGGTAAATTTTTCAAAAGTGATAACCGATATATTCACGAAGCAAAGGGAATTACATACACGAATTATTCCTGGATCCAACCAATAAAAACATGCGTTGCCACACTTGAACCAGTTGATACTTATAGATCGGTTTCATCTTATGTAATAAATTACATAAGTCAAATAGAAAAAGAAAAAGTAGGTACACTTGTTCGGATAGGAGATTCTGAGATTGTTCAGCAGTTCCAACTTCTCTGTATGTTTGGGCTAAAAGCATTTTTTGACATTGATAGGAATAATGTTGAAATTAATTGTAGGCAGAAGTCAAGAAGTTCTGGTGATACTTATCTGCCATCAATTTTTGTCCCTCGTTTTTTTAAATCTCAAATAGATGGTCAAATGGGCGAAATTGAGGCTTTCATTAAGTTCGTAGATAAGGTTATTGGATTGCCAAGAGAAAAGTATCTTGTTGTAATTAACTGCTTAAATAACTTTTCTCATGCGTTACAGGTTCTTAATCTAAATCTAGATTTGGCATATTCAATGTTAGTTTATTCTTTAGAATCATTAAGTCAAAGTTTTGATGATTTTGAACCGATTTGGGAAGACTATGATCCACAAATAAAAAATAAGTTGAATTCTTGTTTTTCTAAAATGGATCCGAGTTTATCAAGTGAGATACGTAAAATTCTATTGGGATCCAGCAACCCGCGATTGCAACAACGATTTATTAATTTCATTACTAATCATGTCTCTGATAGTTTTTTTACTGATGAAGCAATTGATAATAAAAATGCATTAAGAAAGTCAGAATTGAAACGAGCTTTGAGAAATGTTTATACTATGCGTTCTAAATATGCTCATCAGTTAAAACCTATCCAAGAGCAATTAAGAATTCCTCAATTTGCTGGGGGAGATGTTTTTCACTGGAATAACGAGCCCTATCTTACTTTTGGTGGATTAGCCCGTTTAGCATATAATGTTATTAATAATTTTATCTGGAAACAAAAGTATTTAAAGAGTGAAAAGTATGACTGGCCAAGGGATTTGCCAGGAATTGTTACACTGGAAATGGCTCCTCAATATTGGATTTGGAAATATGAAGAATTTGTTCCTTCCCAAGCCACAAAAAGATTCTCAGGATTTTTGTCACATATTCAAGAAATAGTATTATCTAATGATCCTTTGGTAGATTTAAGAAAACTGTTGGAAAAATATGAATCCTTAATTCCTACTGCTAAGAAAAAAGACAAAATTCCTATGTTAGCTATGTATTATCTTTATAACCCTTATGTTGTTCAAGAAGCAAAAAGACCAAATTATGAGGAGTTTCTTAAGCAATATGAAGAAGTGTTTAAAGAATGTTGTATTGAAATGATGATTGTTTACCTATTATCTAACCAAAAGTGGCCTTGGGATGTTGATAAATGTGTTTCACATTATAATAAGTATAAGGAAAACAGATTTTCAAAAAATGCTTTATTTGTTACTACATTAATAGAATTGTCTTTAATTGTTGAAATTGCAAATATGTATGTAAGGTCTGGGAAAATTGATAGATATGAGGAATGGTTGGACGTTGCTTTGTTAGAGGCATCGGGAAAACCAGATATTCAAAAACTGATTAATGAATGTAAATCAAAAAGAGTTGAAATAGATCATAATTTAATTTTGAAACCACTAAAAACAAAAGTTGATGTAAAACGATAAAAAATGGCTCGCCGATCTTATAACAGCGTGTATCTGGCTTTGCTACGCTTCGCCCAAATTCCTCGCCTTCGGCTCGGAACTTCAGATACACTCGTGAGGTTAGCCGCAATATGCATGAGGCTGTAAAATGAAATTCCTTCTATTCTCAAAAATATCTTTCGAAGTCTCTGACCCAGTTGCTTTAGTCGAATCCTACTGCTTCCAAAGCAATTTCTATGCTAATTACGACCTTCTGAGCGATAGAAAAATTGAGGATGTGAATAAAATGGCGCACGTATAGGACAAAAGCTCCTTCCAAAATGCGAGGCTGTAACTAAAAATACAAAAAATTTGTGCGTATTTGAATATGACCTTGATGGGTTTTTAAAACTGAATAATAAAACCAAGAATTATAAAATCCCAGGCAAGAAAACCCCCAAATTTATTCGTGGGGATGAATTGCCTTGACCTTTTGTTGTTTTTTGCTATACTATAAACACTATGGAATATAAACATTCTCGTAATCAGGTATTTTTG
>JAECRX010000046.1 GCA_016292335.1 Candidatus Sifarchaeum subterraneum
GCTACTCTCTTAGCTACATTTAGAAACTTTCTTCCTTCCAGCTCTTTAAGGCCTTCCACATATATTGCTATTACGTTCGTATTGTCATCCTTACCGAGAAATTCGATCAAATCAGCCTCATCTATATCCACTCTGTTTCCATAACTTACGAGGTACGATATCCCTACATTATCCAATTGCTCACCTAAGCTAGCCCCGTAGGTTCCACTTTGTGCTAGAATCGCAATGGGCCCAAATTTTGGACGAAGCATTCTTTCATGAGATTGGAAGAAGGTATCAAATCTGTTATGTGAAGCAGATATACCAATGCAATTGGGGCCAATTATTCGGATAGTATATTCTTTTGCAAGTCTGGAAATTTCTTTTTCTATCCTTTCTCTTTCTCCACCGAGTTCCTTTCCTCCCCCACTTAGAACAACCATTGTATGAATATCCTTTTTAGCACATTGTTCAAGAATTTCTGGAACAAATTTGAGATCTATCGTGATTACCACTCCGTCTATTTTCTCTGGAACATCTAAAATAGACGGATATGCCTTTTCTCCCATAACTTCCTCTCTACCTGGATTAATTGGAATGACTTTTCCCTGCCATTCATATTCTAACAGGTTTTCCATCACTACTTGTCCAAGTTTCCCCTTTGTAGAAGATGCACCAACTACAGCTACAACATTTGGATTAAAGAGTGTATCAATATATGTATCATTTCCCTTTAATTCATCCACAATTTCGAGCTTTTCTTTTCTTAAAAAGATCTTTGCATCTAAGACTAAAAATTCATCTTTTGTTACCCTGATGGGATTAAAATCCGCAGTATCTAAGTATTCGCGAAAAGCCCAACCTAATTCTCCAATTTTCATCAAATAATCTGCAAGTTTATCTTTTGAAATCTTATCTCTTCCTCTTATCCCTTCAAGTAGTAATTTTCCTTTTATCTCTTCAACCATCTCTAGTGCATCTTCTTTAGTGATGGGAAGCACTCGAAAAGTTACATCATCAAAAATCTCTGTAAAGATTCCCCCCAATCCGAACATGATTGTAGGTCCAAAGGGGGTCAACTTTGGATCACTCACTAAACCAATTATTATTTCCTCACCTTTAGGCGCCATTTGTTCAATATATACGCCATCAATAGTTGCATCAGGCTTGTATGCTTTTGTATTTTCCATGATCTGTGTGAATGCATCTTTTAAATCCTTTTCTGAAGTTATGTCTGTTATGATTCCTCCCATATCTGTCTTATGATAAATTTCTGGGCTTAAAATTTTCATGACTACAGGATAACCTATTTTAGATGCAATATCCACTGCATCCTCTGGAGATTTAGCTACCCCCGCTCCCGGAACATTTAACCCATAGTCTTTTAGAATGTTTTTGGAAACATCTTCTGGAATGTAGCCTATTTCTTTATAGCGTTCAATTAAAGATGAGATTTTATCTTTATCCATAATGATACACCTTATCTCTGTTTTAGGTTTTGGTTTTCTTAATGTTCGGTATTAATTTATTAAATTTCTTGTTCTTGATAATCAAACACTAATTTTTAAATTTCTTGAGAAGAGTTAATCAATTTTTACAAAAAAGTTAAACATCAAAAGCAATTTCTTAGGATATGTAAACATCAATATAGCAATAAGTAATTAGATAGATTTCACGACTTCCCTTAAAAAAATTCAATTCCGCTCATAGTAACTATTATCGATTGTAGAAAAGAAGCAAGAATGTTCCACCTTTGAAGGGGAGATGAATTGCTTTGCTGATAGATGCACATTATATTTAAATATGCAGGGTTAATAAGTAAAGATCACGCTTTTAAACTGTAAATCTAACTTAAAAATGTCCTTTTCAGATGTGAGCTATATAACTGAGGAGGAGTTAAAAACGGCTAACTCAAAACATGACTTAGATATTAAAGTTGAACACTCTTCAAGATCCCCAAAACTAGGAGATGAAATAGAAGTTAAAGTAGTAATTCAAAACATAGGAACGGATGAATTAACTTCTGTAACCACTGATTGGGGAGGTACTAACCCCAAAAATGCATTTGAAGTGACCAAAGGAGAGTACAAGTATGATTTCAAAAAAATTAAATCTGGAAAAAGTAAAAACTTTAATTTTAAACTTAAAGCAATTAAAGCAGGCGGTGTCACCTTTCTGCCAATAAAAGTTTCTTTTCTGAAAGAAAACCAAAAAATTATCTCATCCTCAAAATCATACCAGCTGGAAGTTGGTGGCCCTGATATTCGGATAGAGGCGTCCCTTTCGAAATCACAACTCAAAGTTGGGGATAAGAGTGAAATTCTGATTGAAATAACGAATCAGGGGGTTGATGAAGCAAAAAATATTGAGGTTTTTTTCCCAGAAATCTCTCCATCTGAGTTGATCAGAAATGTTTCTGAACCTTCAATTCTGATCAAAGATTTAGGTTCAAAAAAGAAAAAAGAAGCTAAATTTGAATTCATAGTGGAGAAAGCTGGAGCAGCAATTACAGCATTAAAATGTGAGTATAAAGACCATTATGGTGGAAGGCATGAAGGAAGATCTAAAGGAGAATTAGAGTTTTACAGTGAGGGGCCAAATATTGAAATTTCTGTGGAAACTCCAGCCTCCTTATTGGTTGGTAAAGATAAATCTTTGAAA
>JAECRX010000279.1 GCA_016292335.1 Candidatus Sifarchaeum subterraneum
TGAAGAGTCTTGAAAGAGTTAAAACTTGAGAAGGATAAGGGAGCTTCAGATCTATTAGCCCACTATGTCCACAGACCTCTAGAGAACAAGATCGTGCTATACCTAATGAATACGAGGATCACTCCCAACCAGATTACAATCCTAACCAATGTAGTAGCCTACATCGTAGCAGCTCTCTACTTTTTAGGATTTCTTCTACCCGGTTCCATCTTAAGCTTTGTAGTCGGTTTAATGGATGGATTAGATGGAAAATTGGCTAGGGCGAAGAATCAAACGACAGAGCTGGGTAAGATGGAACACGCTTTCGATCTGCTATTCGAATTTTCCTGGTTTATAACTTTAGCCCTCTTTTTAAATAGAAGCTCCGGTGAAGCGCTACCTCTTGTACTAAGCCTCTTCTCAATCCTCTTCATCGCTTTTTATAGGTACTGCTACGACATCTTCGGCAGATCTATGGGCGTGAGTCTGGATATTTATGGAAACTTTGAAAGAGTTTTTAGAAGGATAGCTGGAAGAAGAAACCTATACAACATCCATATACTGATAGGTGTTCTTGCCGGATTCCCGTTATACTCTCTAATGAGCATCACGGTTCATGCAGGTTTAACAGCCATAATCTACGCATGGAGAGCAGCCAAACATCTACATACAGCTGACAAGGCAACCATACGTTGAATCAGTTCATCATAGCATATGCTTGGTGGTATTAGTGATTTGAACCGCACTTTGAACCGACAATTACGGAAATTTTACGGAAAATTTCGTGGAAAGGCTAAGATAGCGTCCCATATTCTTGATTTTACAGTAAGTTCAATTAATTCTTTACTTTTTCGCAATTATGGCGAGATAATACCCAAGTGTATTAAATGGTTTTTTCCATCTAAATTTTCTGTCCAGATAAATTAATAATTCTTCCATTCTTGTAAATTTCTCGTGTTTTCCATCATATTTGGGCCTTAAAAATGTGAAAAAACCACCAAGAACAATGTTTTGGAATTTCTCTTCTTCTAAAATCTTTTTTAGTTTTTTAGGGTTATAGAAATGCGTCCAGATATCATGCAATTTACCCGTTTTAGCAAGTCGTATTCTCAAATACCCGTCATTTTGTCGCAATGCCTTCCTCAAGAAATTCAATTTCAAATTTGTCAGTGAATATATCCACCATAGTATTCTCTGTTTGTTTATGACTGTTATAGCTATTTTCCCGTTATTTTTCAAGACTTGTCCTATTTTTTTGAACGCTGTTTTGTATTTTGGAACATGGTTCAATGCAGCATAAATCGAATAAACTCTATCGAAAACTAGTTTCTTAAATGGAAGAAAATCAGCTGTAGCTTTAACTAGTGCTATTTTATCCATTAATTTTTGTTCTTTAGCTTTTTCTCTAACTCTTTTTAACATTCTTTTAGAAATATCCAGTCCAACTACTTTACAACCCTTCAATGCCAGTAAAAGCGTTTGTTTTCCGGTTCCGCACCCAATGTCGAGAACAGTCCCACAAGGGCTAGTTAAATTGATAATTCTGTTCTCTACTGATCTTTGATATTCAAAAAACGGATTGTTTAAATATTGCTCATCATAAGTCTCTGAAAAACGATCATAAAAACGTAATAACCTTCTGTATTTTGCCAAATGATTTTTTAGATGACGTTTTGGTGGCAGGAGGTTGAAGATTCCATCAGTAATCGGGTATTTTGCATTACAAAGATCGCATTTGAGGGTTCCATAAATTATTTCTTCGTCATTTTCTTTCAAAATTTTTGTTTCAAGCGAATTGTTGCATACGGGGCATGCAAGAATATCAAGAATCCATTCAAACATTTCTTTTCATTTTTTTTCTGTCCACTTTTTTTAAAAAATTATATATACCGCCAAAAAAGAGGAATTTTGGACAGTTAAGCTCAATTTGTTTACATAGTTTCAATTGGCTGTCAAACGTCTATCTAAGCCTGTATATTGAATCTTTTAATAATAAAATCGTTGTTCAATGACGTGACAAATGATCCTAATCTAGGTCCTCTTTTCTTGCCTAATAGGACAAGATAGGCCGCCTCAAATAATTTTGATGTTTTTAATTCTAGCTCATCTGCAACATTGTATACTTCATTATGAAATTCAATTTGGGAATATTCCTTAGACGCTAGTTTTTTTCCTAACTCTTTTAGGCCTTGTTTTTGCTTGTCTGATAATCTATTAACAATTTCACTTGATAATTCATCCATTAATTTAATTTTGAATCTTTCTGGGGCATATCTTTCTACCCAAACTTTTGCTCTTGATAATCTGGTTTTGATATTTTTATGGTCAACTTCATTTGGTTCTCTTTCCAAATGTCCTGATTGCTTCAGTAAATGCAAAATTCGGTCATAATTTTTATTAATGTCTAAAATTTGGGCTAACATACTTGAATGGATATAAGGAATTCGAATCGGCATTTCTGTCGGAACTTTATCAACTTGTGCGAATTCATAACTTCTTATTATTTCGCTTTTTTCATCTTCCAATGGGGGCTTTTCCAAATTATAATAAATTCTTTCTGCTCTATCAAATTGATCCACGAGGACATCGATTTTATTGAGATCAAGGGCGAGATGCGTCATTGGTTTCGCTTTTATATACCAGTATTTTAATACTTCTGGTTCTGCCATTTCTAGCCATTCCTTTGGAGTTATTCCTATAAAACCAGATGCAGTCATCTCACCTAGGTCTCTACCATTCATTTTCATAGAGACCCATTCATATGGAAACCCATAAGGGGGTTCTGTATCAAAAAACTCCTTTATAATTGCGGCACAACTTTCTCTGCTTCCACCGGCAGCTGCATGATCTTTTCCATATGGTTCAAAGTCTACATGTAAGATTTTCCACAAAGCTGCCCATTCTATACGCCAATCTAATTTTCCTTCACTTAGAGATGATTCTCCCTGATCTCCACAATTATTGCAAGAATAACTGGCCTTCCAATTTTTTAAATCAACGGAAAGAATATTTACATTTGATAGTTTCCCACAGTTATGACATATAGGATTATATGGGATCCAACCTTCTGGGTATGGTTTGGTTCCTCTGTATATATTGACGATCTTTCTCAATTCTTCTTTTTTCTCAATACATTCTTTCACAATTTCTTTCATTGCAGAAGTTTGGTATATTTCAGATGTCTTTTTAATGTCGGGAGAGAAACCAAATTCATCCAAGTAGCCACCGAACTCTATCCAAAAATGGTCGATCCAGCTTTCACAACAATTTTTTGGACATGGTAAGTCCTCAAGAGGGGTAAAAACAAAGTTTTCAATTTTATTTCTATCTTCAAATAGTATTTCTAATGGTTTGTAAGGCATAGGATCTCGATCATAAAGTATGAGGTAATGTGTAGCTTCCTTTCCCCTTTTTGCCAATTCTTTTTTAAGCACATCATCTATGAGAATTTCTCCTCTTATTCTGCCTACATGTTGCATTCCTCTGAGAGATAAGCCGGCACTTGTGTGTATTACTCCTTCATATCTTTCTAACAGAGTTTCAACGATTCCGTCTAACCAATGTGGATATTCTTTCCGATCCATATTTTAATCACGTTCGATTTTCTTGTTATCTTATTTAAATTCACAGTTTTCTTTAAACTTTTTTTCTCTGTATTCCTCTTCGAACGTTCCAGTTTCATTTGAAGTTTTAAAATTTTTCTGTAAATGACTACTTCCTTTTGAATGCTTTATTTAGATTAACTAATTGATGAATTAAACTTCGAGAAAAAATAAAAACCATAAAATACAAAGTAATATATGAAATACCAAGTAATATATGTAAGGCAATCACTTAGTCCCCGTAGAAAATAGGAGAAAAAGTTTTCCTAAAAAAACATAAAGGATAAAACACCTCTCCGATCTATCTTGAGAGGGAGAAGGGAGATTAGAAAATGTTCAAAAAAATTGTTGATAAAGCCAAAAAAGTAATTGAACCTAAAAAAGAGAAAATAGAAGCTCCTCTAAACGTAAAATTACACTTTTCATGTTCTGAATGTGGACAAGAATTTGGACCCGAAAATTTTGTAATCAAGGGGTTATATATCAAGAGCGGAGTCTTGGATTTAGCGAAAAGATATGTTACGCAATGTGAGACCTGCAGTAAGTGGGTTTGCCATGATTGTTTGGTACCAGGTCAAAATATATGCAAAGTCTGTGCTGGGGTTTCTGTTGAACCTTCTGTTCCCTCCGAAGTACCAGAAACGGGAATAGAAACTGAATCGGTAGATTTACCACCACTGCCACCATCACAACTGGAAGCTACATGCCCTAAATGCGGCCAGCCATTGAAGTGGATAGCTCAGTATGAAAGATATTATTGTTATAATTGTCAAGAATATCCTCCAATATGATTTCGCTTCTTTAGAGATTATTTTAAGTTTTTTGTGGTCCAAAGCAGGGTTTTTCCCCTGTGAGATTTCTTTTTCTCTTCAATACATCAGATCGTCTATTATATCTAAATTTTCATCCACTCCAACGTCTAAATTCATAAAAAGCCTGAGTTCATTTATATAACAATTTGAGTGTTAGTGCGTTGTTCCTCCAGCTTGGTTTTGGAAAATCCTTTCTAGTTCTTTTTTCATATCAAAAACCGGTTCTGTAAGCTTTTTCTTTACTTTTGTCATTTGTCTGCATATTGCCTAAATTTTCTTTCATCATCTTCAGATAAACTACTGAATCACCAATAAGAGCCTTTTAAAGATCTTCCTGTGGTCTTAAAAGACTCTCTCTATATTCTACACATTTATTTATAACTAACTATTCTGTCTGAAACACTCTGGCGAAAATACTCTCAGGGAGAATAGCAAGCAAAATATATATCATAATGATCTAAATATATGACTATTAGACATCTAAATGAGGGAAGTTCGATACATGTTAGATGAAGTAGACCAAAAAATTATAGAAATTTTGAAAAAAAACGCCCGAAATTCATTTGCAAAAATCGCTGAAGAAATAAACTTATCCGAAACTGATGTCAGAAATCGCATTAAAAAATTGTTGGATAATGAGGTTATTAAAAGATTCACAATTGAGGTTGATGAAGAACTGCAAATAAAGGCTATTATACTTATCTCTGCTACTCCATCAAGAGATACGCCTGATATTTCCCAAGAAATCATTAAACTTGACGGTGTATCATATCTCTATGAATTAACTGGAGAGTATGACATCATTGCCATTCTTTCTACAACGACACTCGAAAAACTCAACAAATGTATCGAAAAAATTCGGGTAATTGATGGAATACTATCAACAAACACCAGTCTCATTTTAAGAAGTTGGTTTTAATTATATTCTGAAGATACACCTGAATGGCTTCTGAATGCTTATATAATCTCTTTTCGTATCAGGTCAGTTAATCTAGAGTTTCTTTGAAGTTTCATCCATTTTTTGAAAGAAATTCTACCTGAAACACTCTGGAGAACTACACTCTCAGGTAGAATAAGAAGAGTAATGAAGCAGTAAGACCTAAATTAGAACATCCCCAAATAAAGGGAATCCTTGTGAATATCCTTGGTGAAGTTATAATAGATTTTAGTAATTAAAAAATGCA
>JAECRX010000280.1 GCA_016292335.1 Candidatus Sifarchaeum subterraneum
AATGATAAATTTAAAGTATTGTCATTCCTTGCATAGAGATAATTGGATTTTTTTACAATTTCTCTTACATTTTTATCGTTAAACCCTTTAGGATATGCAAATCCTATGATTTTTATTTTTGATTTTTCTTCTAGAATTTCTTTCGGAATTTGAATTTCTTCTATTAAATCTTTTTTTTCAGTTTCAGTTAAAATTTTGTGTGTGTGGGTATGTGCTCCTATTTCATGTTTGTATTTAACTATCTCTTTTAGATTTTCCCACGACAAGTAAGATTCTTTCCCAATAGATCCAGTGGATACATAAAAGGTTCCCTTAATACCATTTTGATTTGAAATGTTAAGTATCTCCATATCAGTGGAAAATCCGTCGTCCCAACTTGTAGTGACTACACATCTGGAATTGTCATAGTATTTTGAAACCCATAGATTGGGATCCATATTTACCATCCTCGTAGTCCCATTGTAAATTCAAATTCCATAATTTCAAGAGTCCGAATAAGCTAAATATTTTGATGGAAGATTATTAGAAGTAGGATAATACAACCAATTCTGATTCATATCTGTTCTAAATTCCTTTTATTATCTCCCTAGATAAGTTCAAATCTCTAATTGCTTAAGTAAAAATTCGTCAATCTCTCTTTTCATTCTTTTTAAGAGACATATGTATTTTGAGGAAAAAATATAAGGACGTTTCTAGACTTTTGAAATGTGCCCGAAAACTTTGTTCTCTATTCATTTCTTTTCAATATCGCAAGTTTTATAAGCTGAGGTATGATTTCGTGTCCTCTTTGAGCAAGAAAGCAATTGAGGGAATAAAAAGCTTATTTTTTGCAAAAATTATTGTGGATCTAATTAATTTTGGGGCTGGTATTTTTGTTATGCGATTATTAGACCCAAATGATTTTGGAATTATTGCCTTGTCTGGAATTGTTATTTTTGGCACTAGAAGTGTTAAAGATTTGGGTATTGGTGCAGCTTTGATACAAAAAGGGGGTTCTGAATTTGAAATAGACGAAGATATCGTTCGTACAGGGTTCACACTGGATTTATTTCTTTCACTCCTTTGTATTTTTATTGTAAATTTAGTAGCTCCTATTTACGCCTTATTATTTAGAGATCCAGAATTAGTTTTGTTTGTTAGAATTATGAGTCTTTATTTCGTTTTTGATCCTTTAGGGATTCCAAGAGTGTTATTACAACGAAACATGCGTTTTAGAGAAATATCAATTTCCTCAATTTCAAGTACACTAATCTCAACCACTTTAACTCTTATTTTTGTTATACTTGGTTTTGGTGTCTGGAGTCTTATAATTGGCAGTTTTTCTTATTATATAGTCAATACACTTATTCCCATATTTTATACCCGATGGAGGTTCAAACTATCTTTTAATAAAGAAATTTCAAAAGAATTAATTAAATTCGGAGCTCCGTTGACCGCACAAAGCATTACTGCATATCTTTTTACTGAGTTTGATGACGCTATTGTCGGATTTTTCCAAGGCACTACTATAGCTGGATTCTACAATAGGGCATACACTTTGGCTCATTTACCCGTTAGAAAATTCATGCCTATGGTTAGAGATGTTACTTTCTCCGCTTTTTCAAGGATAAAAGACGATACAATAAAACTAAGGGATTGGTATGAATCTCAGTTGAGATATGTGGCTCTCTTACTGATCCCCATTAGTTTTGCGATGTTCATATTTGCCGAATATTTTATCCACTTTTTTCTTACTGATAAATGGATGCCAATGCTACTAGCTTTCCAAATAATGTGTCTTATAAATATTTTAGGAGTTATTGGAAACACTTCGTATCCTATTATTGTTGCAAAGGGAAAAACAAAAGAATTATTTCAAGTCAGTCTGCTAAATGCTATAGTTACTTTGACTTTGGGCCCTTTATTGGTATATTATTCTTTGACATATGATCCAGCCTACGGAATTGCTGGAATGGCTTTAGCAACTTTTATTTCTTCTTTTGCTGGTTGGATATTCTTGTCCAAACTCATAAAAGATATCTCGGGAGTTAGAATTCTTAAACAACATAAGAATCCATTTTTCGCCTCTCTTTTTTCTGCAATTATATTACATTTTATGTGTTCAATTTATGTAGTTAATATTTTTACTTTGTTTCTTTTCATTGGTCTTGGTGGGGTCCTTTATATCATATTTTTATATATAATTGAGGGTAAAGTCCTTTTCTCCGATTTAAAAGCATTACTTGATCTTTTCGTTAAGAGTTAAGGTTTATGCATCTGGAACAGAAATTTTAGAAAATAGGTTTTTGCATTGATCTCAAAGATTCAATGTTTATTCAGAATTTCTTTATACACATCAAAAGTCTTTTGAGCGACAATATCCCAGTTGAATTTCTTTACGGCTTTTTCTCGCACTTTATTGCTTAATTGTTTTTTCTTAGGAATAAGTTCATTAACAGCTTCTGAAATTGCGTTTGCATTTCTCTCTGGAATTACAATACCTAATTCACTATCAATAAGTTCAGCAGATCCGCAAGTCCTAGTAATGACAACAGGAGTTCCACATGCTAAGGCCTCTAAAGCGATTAAGCCAAAAGGATCTCGCCAAATCGAAGGAATTACGACAGTCGATGCTCCTGATAAGACTTGAATTAATCTTTTATGAGATAGAAAACCAGTAAAAATAACCTTATTTTCAAGCTTATGTCTTTTAATTAATTTCACAAGCGTCTTATGATACGGTCCTAGGTATAGTCTATCTACTTTTGAAAAAGCATAATTTCCAACTATAACCAACTTTGAATTAATATCTCTCATAGATAAAATTGCATATTTATGTCCTTTTTCAGGAATTATCCTACCGACAACTGCGATATATTCATCTAATTTATATTTCTCTTTGAATGGTTGACTGTTTACGGGCTTAAAAATTTCTGTATTTACACCATGATGTATAACTGAAATATTCTGTTTATTTTTGAATAATTCTGCCACCTTTTTCGAAATTGCAATTATTCTGTCAGCATTTGAGATCAATTTATAGCTATAATCATAGTATAATGGTGTAAAAATTCCATTTATGGTTCTTTTAATAGTTTTTGCGAAGGTTTTTATGATTGATTTATTTTTTTTAAAATCTGATCCAGCAAGAGCGAAAGAGCATCTCTTCAGGCATTTTAGTGCATAAAATCCATAGCAAATTGAATTATCAGGATAAATGAAAGAACTTTTTGGACATAAAATGCCGTATCCATGGA
>JAECRX010000047.1 GCA_016292335.1 Candidatus Sifarchaeum subterraneum
AAATAAATATAAATTAAGAGAGTACAGCAGAACCATCAGTTCAAATTTGATGGTGTTCTTCGTTTGTTAATCACCACTAACCGTTACCGCGAGAAGGGAAACACATGGTAGAATATGAGCTCAAGACACCAATTAAAGAAGAGGATGTTAGAAAGCTCCGAGCAGGAGATACGATTTATATCATCGGGCGGATGATAACTGCACGAGATGAAGCACATCATAAAGCCCTAGAGCTCTTAAAAAAAGGAGAACAACCACCCGTGGATTTTGAGGGAATGGTGATTTATCACTGTGGGCCGATCATGCGAAAAGTCCAGGACAAGTGGGAAGTCGTTGCTGCAGGGCCAACGACTAGTACACGGATGGAGCTCTTTGAAGATGAGTTTATTGAAGCATACAAACCACGTGTGATCGTTGGCAAAGGTGGGATGGGTAAACGAACGGCTAAAGCCTGTCAAAAAGTGGGCGCTGTCTATGGAGCATTCACGGGTGGAGCAGCATTGATTGCCAAACAAGCAATTGTTGAGGTTGAGGATGTGTTTTGGTTAGACGAACTTGGTATGCCAGAATGCCTCTGGGTCTACCGGGCTGAACGTTTTGGCCCCGTAGCGGTCGCCATTGATTCTCATGGAACCAATCTCTTTGATCAAATGTACGCTAAGATGGAAAAAAACAGACCACGAGCCTATGAATTAGCCGGCCTTAAATGATGGAGGAGTGTGTTAAGACAAAATGCAACTTGAAAAGGTTGTCGAAGAAACCGCAGTGGAATTACTTCGCATCGCCGTCTCGGATCTCCCACAACCCATATATGATGCTTTAAGTAAGTGGCTTGACAAAGAATCGAATCCAATTGCAAAAAGTCAATTAAAAGCGATTATTCAAAATATAGACATTGCCCGAAATACACAGCAGCCTTGCTGTCAAGATACAGGCGTTGTGGCTTTCTTTATAGAGCTGGGAGAGGATTTCCCTGTCCGTGCTCGGCTGAGAGATGCCTTAATTAAGGCAACAGAGCGGGCAACCACCGAAATTCCGATTCGACCAAATGCAGTAGACTGGTTTGAAGGGAACACAGGAACAAATGTAGGAAAGCAAGGCAAAATCCCATGGCTCTACTGGGATGTAGTTCCAAGCGATGCATTGACGTTGACTGCGATGCCAAAGGGCGGGGGCTCCACTAATGTTTCCAACTTTGGGTTATTGAAACCCGTGGAGGGAATGGATGGGATTAAGCGGTTTGTCATAGATTCAGTGGCCCGAGCAGGAGCAAGAGGTTGTCCTCCGTATGTGGTAGGAGTTGGAGTTGGAGGAGGCGAAGACATGTGCATGACCCTCGGAAAGAAAGCCCTCTTGAGAGGTATTGGAAAACGAAATAAAAACGAAGAGATAGCAAAAATCGAAAAACAACTGGTAAATGCAATCAATGCACTGGAAATCGGGACCATGGGACTAGGAGTAGGGCCCACGGTTCTTGATGTCAATATAGAAATTATGGCAAGACACCCTGCATCCATTCCAGTTGGAGTTGTCATTTCGTGCTGGGCAGAACGCTATGCTAAAGCAAAGATTTCCAAGGATGGTCAAGTGACCTATATTTCTCACAAAAGATGAGAGAACACATTGGAGCACATAATTCACGACCCCTCCAACCGTTTTTTATTCTAATTTGTTTTTTAATGGTTTAATTTCTAATATTTCGTTGGTTAAGATCTGCATCGTTGCTCTAACCTTCTTGACTTTTATTTTTTAAAAAATAATTTAATCGTAGTAAAAGTAAGGACACGTACACGCAAATTTGGCTTTTAAAAATTTTCATTAAAAGAAGGGGAATATCAATTATAGAAAATGATTATTTAAGAAAAAAGCCTTCTCCGATGGAAGATTTTTAAAGTTAAAATCCGATTTTCACCCCAAAGCAAAGAAAGGGAAAAAAAATGAGTGGACCTGAACGTGTCCTAGCAATATTTTTCTTTAACCTTATCTTCGTTATAGCGCTATACCTATTTTTGGGTAGATTTAAAGTCCCTACCTCCAAAGAACCTAGTGGAAAATCTACACCAGATGCTTCTGACGAAGATTTACCGCCAGTGAAAGTGCAATTTTACCCCCAGAATTTCTTTTACGCAGTTTACTTCACGATTTTCAATGTGACAGCATTTATTGTGGCAACTTCAATTTTTCAGACATATGTGCGAGCTCAGACAATTCTCCCGTTACTTTACATAACAGTTATACTATTAGCTCTATTCATACTTCCGAGGCGATAAAAAATGCTTGAAAAATTAGAGCTAAGAACTTATAGTATTAATTGGTATGACAAAAAAAAGGTGTAAAATAAGTGCAACGAGTAATTGGATTCATATCGCTCCTTCGACTTTTTCAACTTTTTCAAGTCCTAATTTTCCCAGGAATTTTGTTCCTTCTAATCTTAGCTTTTTTTTACGAATGGATTGATAGAAAGTTCATCGCCAAACTCCAGAACAGAGTTGGCCCTCCGTGGTTTCAACCATTCGTCGATTTCGTAAAACTCTGTGCTCAAGAGGACATCGTTCCAGCAGCAGCAGATAAAAAGCTTTTTGCTATGAGTCCTATACTGCTACTAACACTTATGCTCACGTCACTATTCTTTATTCCAATAACAGAGACAGCTGGGATTCTCAGTTTTGAAGGCGACATCGTAATAGTAATGTTTATTCTGACTCTGGTTGTTATCCTAAAATATATTAGCGGATGGTCCTCAACTGATAGATTCAGTTCTACAGGAGCTGAGAGAGTTATTTTACAACTAATCAGTTATGTGCTACCATTGATGTTTGTAGCTTTTGCCACCGCATTAGCTGCTGGATCGTTTCAAATCAGCAAAATCGTAGAATGGACAATTGACCATTCTCTTTTTGGCACTAACCCTGACTGGCTACTAATTATACCAATGATCTTAGGAATATCTATATTCATTCTGACTATGCAAGCTGAGCTGGAAAAAATACCCTTTGACATTCCTGAAGCAGAAACAGAAATAGTCGCAGGATGGCTTACAGAATTTACAGGCAGAAAATTAGCATTTTTCAGACTTTCAGTAGACTTAGAGATGGTATTGGCTGCAGGATTGGCAGCTGCATTATTTCTGGGAGGGCCAGTAGGTCCTGTATTTGTTCTAGTTCCAGGATTTGAATGGTTCTTCTATCCATTCTTCTACACAATTTACTTCTTGGTCAAATCAATTTTCATAATACTTATCATCTCTAATCTCAGAGGTTTATTCGCTCGTTTCAAAATTGACCAGATGGTCCGTGGTGCTTGGAAGTTTCTACTCCCACTATCCATACTAGACGTTGTTATAATACAATTATTAATTCTTTAAATTAAATTTCATAGATGATATCAATGGCAATGGAACCCGAACTGTTAAAACACTTGTTTAAAAAGAGAGCTACATTGCTTTACCCATTTGAGAAAATAGAACCCCCAGAACACTTCCGAGGTAAACACGATGGTACGAAGCCAAATGCACAGGTTGCGGCCTTTGTGCTAAAGACTGTCCAAGTGGAGCAATAACAATGGCTAAGATAGAAGTCAAGGAAGAAGAAGTTGAAGAAAAAGAGGAAGAAGTTGAGAGAACAGAGAAAAAAACCTAAACAAAGGCCTGTCATTGACCTTTCAATGTGTCTCTTTTGTGAACAATGTGTTGAATCATGTCCAACAGATGCCCTTACCATGACGAATGAATATGAACTTGCAGGATATGACAGAAGGAAAATGAAATTATATGAATGACAAAGGAATCTTACAAGTCCTAAAGAAGCAAATTTTTTTATTCTGACTGACCTACCTGCTATCCCCAAACCTTCTTTTTTTGATCTGCTTATTCTCCCTCAGATACCTTTATTTTTTTTAATGACTCCCTGCTCTTTAAAGCGTTTCATTGATTTATTTTAAAGCGATTGGCTACCAATCGTGTAAAATCGGTAAGAGTCACAATTCCAATCAAATTGTAGATCTCATCAACAATTGGAACGCTTTTTACGCTTTCATTTAACATGAGTTTAGCCACTTCTCCCACAGAAGAATCTGGTCCCATATTTACAGGATCAACATGCATTGCGTTTTCAACCGGTAAGTGTCTTATTCTCTCTTCTTGATGCTTTTTCGGAGTTGCAGCTCTGAAATCAGCTAAAAAATGAGCTATCAAGTCTAAAGAAATCAATCCTATTAAATTTCCATCGTCTAAAACAGGTAGGCTCGAAATTTTCTTTTCCAACATTATTTGTCTTGCATGGACTATTCTTTCTGTAGGACTTACAGAAAATGGATTTTTTGACATGATTTGCTCAATTGGAATGTCATCAATTTTCTGACAAAGACCAACAAAATCGAATTTTGTTAAAAGTCCTATAATTTCCCCACTATTCTTGGCTAATACAGGCAAGTTACTAATATTATTATCTAACATAATTTGGGCAGCTTCAACAACATCAGTTTCAGAATTTACTGAAATGACATTAATCGTCATAACACTCGATAAATGCAATCTTTCCGCCGGTAATCTTTCTGTTCGAGTCGTACCTAATCTGTCTGCGATATCTTTCAAAGTGACTATTCCAGCTAGCTTTTTATTGTCATCAACAACAAAAAGGCATGTAAAATCTTTTTTCTTCATTAATTTCAAAGCCCAAGAAACGAGCTGATCTTTATCGATAGTTAAAAAATCACCAACAATTCTATCAACATTCATACGAAATCACCAACGATTCTGTTGATTCTAGCAAGAAAATTAGTTTTTTCTGTTTTTAATATAAGCCCTATTCCCTCGGTGAATTAGAGAGGGGGATTTTGCCTCCAAAGAGGCTTGTTGGGGAGAAAAGTATGTAGGTAAGGGTCATCGGATGTGTCCTTCTAAGGAGACCAGCTCTCATCACCAATCGAGTGGAACTATGATTTAGAAGGGGTAT
>JAECRX010000281.1 GCA_016292335.1 Candidatus Sifarchaeum subterraneum
AATGCAGCAATTAATATATTAAAATCATATTCTAAATCAGGGCAGGAACTGCCCGCAGAGCCTGTTGAACATGCCCCGTTGGGAGATGGATGAATCAGGAAGCCCCTCCGAAAGGACGGGGTAGTTCACTGAAATGCCTCAATTGATTTTATCACAGTATCTATGAAGGTAACTACTGTACCCCCGCCCATCAGGATAGCAGCACCGCATGCCTCCATTATCTCTTCTCTTGTTGCTCCTGCTTGTATCGATCGGCGGACGTGGTGAACGATACAAGGTTCACACCGAGCATAGAGAGAGATCGCAGCACAAATAAGTTCTTTATGCTTTCTCGATAACGCTCCATCTTTATGAACGCTGTTTGTAAGATCAAGAATCGCATTTCTTGTTTCTGGGATATCCGCTCTCATTTTCACAAAGTGTACTTGGAATTCCTTCAAAATTTTTTTAACGTCCTCTGTCATTTTAATCAACTCATTTTGGTGTATAAAATTCAGTAGAAACGAATTAACTTTTATCTGTATTTCATTTACAGGTTTTCAAGTTTTCTATTTGTTTTTTTAAATTAGTTTGAAGATATTTTCGTTAGAATCGATTATATCTTCATAAAAAAGGGATTTTCTAAAATCTGTTTTATTCTTTGAAGAAATCGCGCAGCTAAAGCCCCATCAATGACTCTGTGGTCGGCAGATAGTGATAAAAGCATCATTGGCTTTATTTCTATTTCCCCAGAAATTACCACTGGTCTTTTTTCGATCTGCCCAACACCCAAAATCGCACTCTCTGGCGGATTGATAATTGGAACAAACGTCATTACATCAAACATGCCTAGATTTGAAATAGTAAATGTTCCGCCACTGAGATCATCGCCTGAAAGTTTTCCATTATGTGCTTTATTAATTAGTTCTTTTGAAATTTTCGAGATATCAACAATTGATTTTTTTTCACAATTGTGTATAACGGGAACTATTAAGCCATTATTTGTTGACACAGCAACTCCTATATTGATATTATCGAATATTTTTATTTTGTCATCTTCCAATGTTGAATTCAAAATAGGAAAATCCATTATAGCATCTGAAACAGCTTTAATCAAAATATCAGTGTAAGAAATATCAACATTTTCAGTTTTTTCGATTTCTGGAAGAATTTCTTCACGCAAATACACTACTTCTGTCATATCTACTTCCATGATTATATTATGGTGAGGTACAGTTTGATAACTTTGTGACATTTTTTTCGCAATTATTTTTCTAATTGGGGTCATAGGAACAATTTCTTTCACTTTCCGTGTGACTTTTAATTCTTCTATAAATCTATATACATCAGCTTTGATGATTGCTCCAAGCGGGCCTGTTCCATCTACTTGTGTAAGATCAATGCCATGCTCTCTTGCCATTTTTTTTGCAGCCGGTGAAGCCTTTACACGTATTTTTCGCTCTCTAATCTCGATTTCAGGTACCTTCCCTGGGATCTCAACTTCAGGTATTTCTTTGAGAATTTCTATTTCAGGTATTTTTTCTAGAACTTCTACTTCAGGTATTTCCTCTTCAGGTAAACCAATGACACCAATTATTGTCCCTACGGGCACTTCAGATTCTTCAGTTGTAAATATTTTTAGTAACACACCAGCTTCGGGGGCTACAACCTCAGCCTCTACTTTTTCACCAAAAACTTCTACTATAAGCTCTCCCTTTTCTACGTTCTCACCTTCTTTTTTCAACCACCTGAGAATGGTACCTTCTTCCATTGCAAGTGTTAGGCGAGGCATCAAGATTTTTGTTACCATTTCCATACATCCTTTGGTGAATATTCTAAGGGACGATCTCTTTTACTGCATCGATTATTTTCTTCTCATTTGGCAGATAAAATTCCTCTAAAGTTGGGGAAAATGGAACAGGTGTATCAGGTGCAGCAACTCGCCTAATAGGAGCATCCAAAGCCCAGATTGCTTCTTCACAAACAACTGCAGATATTTCAGCACCTACCCCCCCTGTCTTCGTGGCCTCTTCGACAATTACCAGCCTTCCTGTTTTTTCAACAGACTCCAAGAGTGTTTCCTTATCAAAAGGTGCAAGCGTTCTTGGATCAATTACCTCTGCACTAATTCCATCTTTGTCAAGTTCTTCAGCAGCTGTAATTGATTTGTGTACCATATACATTGTGGCAACAATTGTAACGTCTTCTCCTTCTTTTTTTATACTTGCCTCCCCAAATGGTATCGTATAATTTTCTTCAGGAACATGGCCTTTTAACGCATAACAAAGTTTATGTTCAAAAAACATGACAGGATTATCATCCCTGATTGCAGTTTTTAACAAACCTTTAGCATCATAGGGAGTTGATGGAACTGCGATTTTCAATCCAGGCTTCAGAAACAAAGATTCCAAACTCTGTGAGTGATGTGCAGCTACATTTACGCCTGCCCCAAAGGGTGCTCTAACAACTACAGGCACTTTTACTTGACCACCAAACATGTAACGGAGTTTTGCTGCTTGGTTAAGGATTTGATCCATGGCCAAAGTCAAAAGATCGCCGAACATAATTTCAGCTACTGGTCTCGATCCTGTAATTGCAGCACCAACTGCGGCACCGATGATCGTATTTTCACTAATCGGAGTATCTCTAACTCTATCGTTTCCGAATTCCTCTGCCAGTCCTTGCGTAACCTTAAAAGCTCCATGCCAATGTCTTCCGATGTCTTCACCCAACAGAATTATAGTTTCATCTCTCAGCATTTCCTCTCTCAAAGCTTCACGAAGCGCTTCACGATACGTTATTTCTCTCATTTTTCAGTCACCTTTACTCTATAGAAAAAACATCATTCAAAGTTTCCTCAGGATCGGGAAAAGGACTTTCTATAGCAAATTTTGCTGCAGCTTCGACAACCTCAATAACATCTTGATCGATATTTTCTGCTTCTTTTTCTGTTATAACACCTATATCAATCAATCTTGTTTTGAATCTTTTAATTGGATCCTTTTTAATCCATTTTTCGACTTCCTCTTGTGGCCTATACTTTGCAGGATCAAATCGTGAATGTCCTTTGTGTCGATATGTTTTACACTCAAGTAAAGTAGGTCCATGCCCCCCTCTCGCCCTTTTGCCGGCTTCATGAACAGCTTCGTATACAGCCATTACATCATTTCCATCGATAGCAACACCAGGAATACCATATCCAGTAGCCCTATCGGCGATATCCTCTATGAGCATCACTTCTGATTGAGATGTACCCATCGCATACAAATTGTTTTCACAAACAAATATTACGGGAAGTTTCCAGACCGCAGCTAGATTCACACCTTCATGAAATGCCCCTTGGTTTGACGCGCCATCCCCAAAAAAACAAGCAACAACTTGATCAGTTCCTTTCAATTGAATCGATAACCCTGCACCTACAGCTAATGGAATTCCTGCCCCAACCACACCTGTGGCACCAAGAATACCCATACTGAAATCAGTAATGTGCATTGATCCTCCTTTTCCTTGACAATATCCTGTCTTTTTGCCTAATATCTCTGCCATCATTTTATCCAATTGTGCTCCTTTAGCAATGCAATGACCATGTCCACGATGTGTACTTTGAACATAATCGTCTTTTCTGAGATTTGCACACACACCAACAGCTACGGCTTCTTGTCCCACATACAGGTGAATGGTTCCAGGAACTAAATTTTCGCCAAATAATTCAAACGCTTTTTCTTCAAAACGTCTTATTTCTAGCATCTTTCTGTAGATCTCAATCAATTTTTCTTTTTCTAATTCCAATTGTGATACCTCGCAAAGAAGAAAAGTTTTTTACGATTACTTCAAGCGTTACAACTCCAAAATTTCGCATATGCTTTACAACTTAAGTAGAAAAAGGGACAGTAATTAATAAACCTGATCTTGAAGAATAAGATAAAATGAAGCCTAGCCAGAACTGACAAATGATGTATGCACTACTTCCAAAATAACAGATGAATCTAATCCAGTTTCATTTTTTAATCTTGCAGCTATGTTGTCTACGACGGATTTTCCTATGGGTTTATCAGAATAAACTTTTGCATAAACATCTAAATGATCACGTGCTGCGTGAACCACTACATTAATCGATTTTTCATCAACATCAATTCCTAACTTTGTTTCTAATTCTTCGTTAAGAATATTTCTCGCAATATGCTCATATCTAATTTGGAGATATGCATTATAGGTCGTTATCGAGATTGGGATTGCTAAAACTAAAATAGCCAGTGTTGCAACAAGCAATCTCTTTTTGAGAAGTTGGGCGGCAAGCACTTCCCTCCTCAAAGAGATTTTTGGTCTAATTTGCAATAACCAGAAAATAATAGAGTTCGTTAAATGAATAGATAATACGTTCACAAGTAGCAGAATGGAAGAGCCCAAGGCAATATCAAATTGCCCCATTGCAATGCCAATTCCCACGTTACAAGCAGGAGGCATTAAGGCGGCGGCAATGGCAATTCCTACCAACGTTGTTCCAAATCCGCTTGTAAAACAAAGTGCAGCAGCAACTCCAGAAACAATTGCAATTCCCAAGTCCCAGACAGTTGGAGTAGATCTAGAAAGGATTTCCGAGGTAAGCTGGGGAGTTGGAAAAAAAAGTGTTATGATTATCCCCGTTAAAACAGCCAAGCTGAGTCCAATACCCTCAGCTATGAGTGATTTTTGGAATAGGTCTCTATCGACCATGACTGTTGAAAGAGATGTTCCAACAATTGGACCCATCAGAGGTGCAATAACCATGCTTGCTAGAATGGCAACTGCATTGTTCCCAAGAAGACCAAGTGTAGCAATAATTGCAGCCAGTATTGTCAAAACAATGTAAATTCTCGAAATTTGAGCTCCGCTTCTGACAGTATGCATTATTTCTTCTATGGATATTCGCTCAGGTGTACGAAGAATTCCTCTTTCTTTCAGCCTAATCTTTCTTTCAGGAATGACTGCCTCTGCCGCGGAAATTATAATCTTCCCTGTAATTCTCCCTATCCCTTCACGTCTTAATGCGGTAATGACGTCTTCGACCTCGTAATCATCTAAGGTAACTAGAATCATGTCCTTTGTTAGGCCATCAATGATTTCATATTCAAGATGTCTCTCTGTGAGAAGCTTCATCACTTTTGTTGTTAGACTTTCCTTTTCTTTTTCTTCCTCTTTTTCTTCCTCTTTTTCTTCTTCTTTTTCTTCTTCTTTTTCTTCTTCTCTTTTTTTCTCTATTATCACATGAAGCATACGCAAAAGAGGCTCACCTAGAAATTCAGGGTAGAAGTTTTGTTTTATTATTTTTTCTTTCTCACTTCGCCTTCAGAATTTTCTTCTTCTAAAAGCTCTTCTCTTTTTTCTTCAGGCTCTTTTTCTTCGGACTTTATAAGTTTTTTAAGGCCTGTTTTTATTTTTCTGGCGGTCTTTTTCACTTTATACTTGTAGCCAGTAAGAGCAGGTATACTTAAGGTAGTAACTTTTAGGACTGACTCAACTAAGTTTAATTGATTTTCTTCAGTTTCAAGATCAGTCTCAAGGGCAAAAACCTCCATTCCGAGGTCTTCTATATCGTTTTTCATTTTTTCATCAGAAATGTCAATGATGAATGTATCAACAAGCCCTTCAAAAGCTTGAGCTATTCCCAGTGCTGAAGGCTCAAAATTAAGAAGTAGAAGAGCTTTTACGAATTTTGGGTCCTTTTTAGCCTCAGAAACTGGGCTAATGGCAACCACATGTCCTCTTGTCTTTTTTAAAGATTCTTGTATTTCTTTTATCTTTAGGAAGGATTGTCCTGATATGGGTGATACCTTTGGAATTAAAACAACTTCAGCATGTAAAATAGTCTCAACTGCAAGAGAGGTCCCTTTTGATTTTTCAAAGTTCTCAAAAATGATTTCTCGAAAAGTTATTTCGTCATCAAAACTAGCATAGTCATGATATTCATAAACTTCTTCGCCGGCGAACACTTTAACGTTGATTGGATCATCAGAAACGGGGATGATCTTGCATTTAAAACCTTTCTTTTTTGAATAATCAGAAATAATTCGACTTAGAGGTATATCCTCTTTTAACGACTTATTGAAGTAAAGATGAGTCAGGAGAAATCTATCTCCAATTAGATGTTCATCCAATTCAAAATCAGGGTCAATTTCTCTTAGCATGTTCACTATGTAAGAAGAATCGTCTTTTATTCCAAAATTTTTTTCATCTAGTCTGTTGTTTAGAAGTGAAAAAACGTTAATTAAATCTGGGAAAATTCTAATACCATAAAAATTATAGACATCAGAGGTATCAACGATGATATTTAAAGTTTCAAGGGGAGCAAGTTTCACTATGCCCTTAAGGAATTTTATACTTTCTTTTCCGCTAACAAAAATTGTCAGCAAATCGATTTCCTCGCCATACTTTAGAAATTTTTCTTTTTTTCTTCAGCAAAGAAACTAATTTTGGAGATCTAAAATATCTTATATAACATTTTGACAAAATTTTCTGAACTTTTGTAACACCATTCACCTGATCTTTTATGTGAAATTGATGCTACTTTAGTACTTCTTTTTTCCTCCTCTTTATGATATTTCTTCCATATGCGGTTTAAGTTTTTATACCTTTCCAAGATGCTGTTTTTTTGCAATATGGATGTTTTTATACCTTAAAAAGTAATGTAGGTTAGCATTAAAAAAATTTAGAAAACTTAATTTGGTGCAAAAATGTCCACTTGGGATGCCATTTTTCGACTTAAGGGATATGACCTGATCATCGAACCACACCGAAAGCTCGAATTAAATTCACTTAAAAAT
>JAECRX010000005.1 GCA_016292335.1 Candidatus Sifarchaeum subterraneum
ATATGAATTTTTGATTGAAATTCGGATTTTAGCATCATTTGTGAGGGATAAAACAAGTGTGCAAAGTTCTTATAGCCCAAAATGTAGGAAATTTTTTCGATGTCATCTTTTACGAATCCAGATAGATCAATCATTTTTTGCCTCAACTCAACCCACAGGAAGATATCGAGCGAATTTATCCCCGCATGAGACAAATCCTGCGCTGATATGAGGAGAAGAAGATATATCTGATACTGGACAATTTCTCAGCTCATAAGTTCAAAGCAATCAATCAGTAGGTAAAAAAGAATACCAGAATCGAATTGGTCTATTCGGACACATATATCCCCTGGTTGAATCCCTTAGAAAATTTCATCAGGCACTTTAGAAAGAGATTACTGGATAACCACCTCTATATAGACGTAATGGTCATGAAAAAGGACATCAGAGTATAAATCTTCGCTCAGAAATGCCATCATGCCAAAGGCTCTGTCATCCAGTAACTTGCACTAAAGAAACACTGGGTTTCACTGATTAGTATGAGAAGTTCTCAAAGTTCTAGGGGACTTTATATACATTACACTCTGTAAATGATGTCGGGACAAAGTTAATGCAAAGGTTGGAAATGTCGGGGCCTAGAAATCCTTTTCCTTTTTAACATATTATCCAAGAAGTCCCCATCCGTTAAGTTGGGGATGAACTGCGTCATATTTCCGGAAATGAATACAGAGTGGGAACCGTTCACTCATGGACTCATTAATTTTTCGATTGGTGGTTAATTTTGGGAAAGCTCAAAACAGTAATTTGTCTCATATTTTTTCTTGTAATTCTTAATTTTTCTAGTGCAAGCAATGTGGAGGCTAATGAAAACAGTTTAAGCGTTCAGTTCAATTCAATTAGCGATGGATATGAGTTGATCAATAGTAAAATCCGTATTCATTTCCAACAAAAAGGAGAAACAAGCTTTTATCGTGTGATATTTTATTTGAACAACTCTGGGTGGATTGAGCTTGGTAAAATGGAGTATCCATTTGCAATCGGATTTGTTAGTGGATCTACACCTAGTTTTCAGTATTATAATATCAGTTCGATAACATCGGCCTCCCAAACAGATTCGGCCATAACCGTAAACTGTTCTTCAGGGCTTATAACAGATTCTTATGGAAATTTGTGGACTATTTATGATCTATATACATTAACGAATACTTCTACTTTTGTAGATGTGAAGAGATATTGGTGTTACCGTGGATCTCTTTCTGAAAGCGACATGCTTTTGCCCTTTAATTTGACCATTTCCTTTCCAGGAGCATCTATTCCACGTAGAGTAGATTATTTGATGATGCCAGGGTTATGTTATAACGGAAACGTGGTTACGGACTATGATCTTCAAAAAGGATGGTATGATCTGCTTGACTACCCTAAAATCAACTTAGAGAACGAATCTCAAAAATTTCTATTTCAAGAAGAAAGATTTCCATCTCCATTCGTTTCATGGGAATATTCAGATTATGTAGTGGGATTAGAAACAGAACCAAGTCAAAATTTCAGAGCAACTCTTGGTTTTACAGGAAATCAAGATTACTTCCATTTGATGAGTTGTATAGGAAGTTGGACAAGTGGAGGAATCTTTCATGATGACTTTTCCACCTATAGACTTTATGATCAAATACCACGATATGAACCTAGCCACTACTATGTAGAACACACATGGAATACGATTGAAAAAAAAGGTGTGGATGTTGCCCTCGGTCAAATTTTTACGAAAAATTACAGAATTTATTTAGCCAGAAATTCAGAACAAAAAAATTTCGGTTTTTACCAAGTGTTACGCAATTCTTGGGATTGGATCAACTCATCTTACTCGAACCCAAGTCTTTGGAGAGAAATCTATGAAATTATGGATTACAAATCCAATTTAGGACTTTCAAAATATTATTATTGCAACGAAACAGGTTATTGGAATGAAACAGCAGAAATTGGAATTTACGCGGGGTTCTGTCTAAATGGAAGTCTTCTAGATTTGAGTCAGTCGAGCAATAAAGAATGGGATAAATGGATGATCGGGGGTGAATCGGGACAGGTAATGGGGGTCGCTTACTCTTTATTACAATATGGTTTCTTGTGTAATAATCAAACATACATTGATGTTGCAGAAAAAGTCATCGATTGGTATGTGAATGAGACAATCTGGAAAGGAACGATTTCTCCTGATTTTTGTCAAGCTCAGTATTTTGATCAGCCCTGTTTTTGGAGTGGACGGAGACTCGATTCGATGAAGAGATATCCCCAATACACACAAAAGGCGGGGGAGGTCATAAGCCATGTTTTACGGGCATATGTTCTAGAAAAAAATTTTGGCACTAATATTTCTCGATGGTATAATTACTCGAAAAATCTCTTAGAGGTATATGTAGAGAATCAATTTCCTAGTGGATGTTATCCCAGTATGCTTTATTATGATTTGAATTACGAAACTATAGTAGTTGAAAGCAATGAAACTGCGTCTGGAGTATTAATTGCATTGGCAATGTTGGAAATGTATGACATTACTGGCAATAATACATATCTTGATTCTGCACTCAGTGCTATGAATTATTATGAAACGAATTACCTCAACCAAGTTCAAGTCTGTGGATTTGATACAGGAGCTGCTGAAGGATCCGCACGATCTGAAATGCGACACATCATGGATTATAAAACATGTGAGTATTTCACAAGAGTATACATGAAGTTATATGAACTGACCAATGACCCTTCTTATTTATCGAAAACCGAAAAATCTGCGAAAGTGTTATCGACTTGGATCTACAATTGGAATGTGAATTTCGACCATTCCAGTATTCTTTATCAAAACAACTTCAAAACAAAAGGTTGTGTCCAGATCAGCATCGAAAAACATGCACTGACTCCTGCATATAGTAGTGCATACACTTTGAAAAAAGCATCCATGCTATTGAATAATCGCTTTTTCGATCGACTGTCTGACCTTGTTTTAAAGGGCAGTAGTCAAATGCTTTCAACAGAGGGAAAGACACTCGGAATGAACACGACCATGATAGGTGCTCAATCAACATATTGGTATCACACGAATTGGACAGCCGAAGAGGGTATGGCAAAAGGCAATATGTCTGATAGATGCTGGGCCTCGAATATAGCAGAATTGTTTACCTGTCCAAAGATTGAAAAAAAAATAACATTAGATACTTTGCCATTAGCGATAAGAAACAGTACAGTAACCTTACGTGTAAACATAACTGATACATCTAGTAATCCTATAGATAATGTTAGAGTGAAGTTGACGGATGTTACTACAGGCACGAATATCGGCTTTCAAATAACTGATTCGGATGGAATTGCAGAAATAGATTATGAGTTGCGCGAAGATGAGTTGCTTGGAAATCACTGCATAAACATAATGGTTATAGACCCATTCATAGAGGCAAAACCAGGGTTACATAACATAACCGTATATAGCAGACCAATAATCACTTTGGCAGAGGTAATCAGTACGACCAGAGGAGATACTGTAACTATTGTCCTATATGTAACTGATGAGATGGGCAATCCTTTAAGCATTTCGAACATCACGATCTTCGACTACAATAACAATACCATCGTCATGAATTTGATGAGCAATTCCACGGGATATGCCACTTTTGATTGGAATACTCCCAATGGACATCCAATCGGCAAATCAAAACTTTACTTCACTATTGGAAACGAGGGTTATAATCTAGATGCTATAAATAATGCAGAGATAACGGTTTACAGTCAGCCAAATGTCGACATCAAAATTAAGAACTCCTGTACACGAGGGGACAACGTTACAATATACGTGACCGTAACGGATGAAAATGATAATCCAATCCCAAATATAAAGGTCAAATTCGTGGACTCAACCAGTGGTATAATACAGGGGTATGCCTATACCAATGCGTCAGGAGTTGCCGTGTTTTCTTATGTATTTCCAGATAATTCCACATTAGGGAAACATAAAATAAAAGTGATAGTAAAAGATGCAGGTTATTATCTAAGCGCATCCGATTCGGAGAATATAGAGGTATATTCCAAACCAACGATCAAAATACGGTGTAATGATGATATAATAAATGAAGAAGATATGATCACATTCAAAGTGAGTGTAAAAGATGAAAATGGAACTCGATGGAATGGTCTTGTTTATGTATATGTAAACGGCACTCTAATAAAGTCGTTAAATATCACAGATGGGGCAATCAAATTTTCAATAACTTTTGATAAAGAAGGAACATACGTTATTTTGTTTGAATTAGAAGAAAAGGACTATTATAAAAAAGTCAGTAAAACAAAGCTAATAACGGTCCTCAAGAAAGCTAGTTTGGTACCTATTTCTGAGATACCAAACACAATTTCATTAGATGAACCTCTCGTTTTTTGGCTAAATCTTTCATATATCGATGGAGAACCAATATCTTATGAATTAATTTATCTTTTAATCAATAACAAAACGACTGAGTTGTTTTACACAAATTCTTCAGGTATTTGCGAGATCATTTATCACTTTGAAACAGCAGGAACCTTCACTTTAACATGTCTTTATTCTGGAAATGCATCCGCAGATGTTTTAATATATACTTTTGAGATAAAGGTTACTGAAGAAAAATTAATGTTCTTTAACTACAATTCTCCTGTAGTATATGCTCTATGTTTTCTTATTTTTATTTTAGATACAATGATTGCGATTAAAAGATGGAAGAACCAAAATCCAATTCAACTGGAGATAAAACCTTTGAATTTTGCCAAATACTGATAAGCAGATTACTTTAAGTCTCTAAGTTATTTACAAAAGGCAACTCAAATTCTCTCAACACAGAAAACTTAATTAGTTACGAAATAAGATATCAATCGGCATTCAAAGGTTTTCTAGTTCGATGAACAATGAAAAAGTAAGCACTAAAGTAGAAAAGAAACAAGAAGTGAAATTATGAAACAAAATAAACCTGAAAAAAGCCTTCTCACTGGTAAAGGAAATGTGATATCAACCAGTGGGAAGGGAGGAGTTGGTAAAACAAGTTTCATTGCTCTTGTATTAAAAACCCTAGTAAATGATGGAGTCAAAGATATTCTTATAGTAGATGCAGACCCAGATTCAAACATACCTGATGTCCTAGCAGTAGAAGTTACAAATACGATTGCGACAATTGTTAATGAGTTATTGAAAAAAATGAGTATATTGCCGTCAGGTATTGATAAACCAGGTTATATTGAGGGAAAAATATTTGAAAACCTTTATGAATCAAGTAATTTTGATTTACTTGTAATGGGAGCCCTGGAACGCGAAGGCTGTTTTTGTTATATCAATCGAGTATTAACGGATATTATAGATACATTCATTAAAAATTATACCGCCACACTAATAGATATGCCAGCAGGACTTGAACATATTGCCAGAAGAACGGCGAAAGACGTTGAATTTCTATATATATTAACAGATACCTCTAAGATGGGTCTTCAGACTGCTCAAAGAATCAAAAATCTTGCTGAGAAAGTTCAAACCGATTTTAATAAGGTTTTCCTGGTTTTAAATAGAGGCAAAAAAGATACTGTAAAAATTGTGGCAGATTATGCGAGAAAAGCAGGGTTAGAGTATGTTGGTCATATTCCGGAGGATCCCTTGGTAGCAGAGTTTAATTTGCTTGGAAAAAGTCTGCTAGATCTTCCAGAGGATTCAAAAGCCTATCTTGCTGTGAGGGAAATAGTAGAAAAAACCTTAATTTTAAGATAGTTTTATTTTGTCGTTGGGGTAGGAAGCTACTCTACCCTGCAGGGTGAGTCTTCCTGCTTCAACGATTCTGGAAGGTCATCCTCACAGGCTCTACAGGTAGTTCTTACCTTGTTCAAGATGTTGATGACTGAACTATGGCCTCTATCTTTGGCATCACATGCTGATTGGCGTTAATTTTTCGTAATCTGAATGCTCTTTAAAGAAAATGGTCCTCGTTGCACCACTTTTATGCAATATTTCTCTACAGTACTGAATACTTTTGTCATCTAGGTGTTCTGCTTCGATGAAAATTGTCTTTCCATCGAAAAGTCCTAAACTGCCCAACGTCCCAAGAATTGCTCCGAATCCTTCCCCCGAAGATAAACTTTCTAGCATTTGTAGGGAAAAGACTTCCTGGCCAGTTTGAGTTTTTACTCGTTTGAGAAGGGAGTTCGTTTCAATATCCCAAGAGATAACGTCTATTCCATACTTTTTTACAATTTCAGGTAATGACTTACTTATCTTATTTTTCATCAATTCTTGCAATTTTGGTAGGAGTCGGATACACCATTTCACGAATTCTGTAATAACATAGTACTTTTTTAATCCTTGTTCATACTCTTCTTTCATGTCAGCCATTCGATGTATTTCTTTTTGTAACTGTGGTATTTGAGCATTTAATTTAGCTTGTTGTGCTATCAATTCATCTTTTTTACGTCTAAAATCAGAAATTTCTTTTTCAGTTGTTTGTAATTCGTCATTGAGCCCCCAAAGTTCTTTTTGGTCGAAAGTTCCTTCACGTTCTTGCAATTCTTTTTTTAGAGTTAATAGTTCTTCGTTTAATTTTACCATTTCACTTTCTAAGGTGCTTTTTCCATCTTTAAGTTTTTCTAAATCGGCTTCCAGCGCCCTTTTCTCAATTTCTTCCTTTTTGTCCCTTATTTTTTCAAGTTTGAGGAGTTTTTCCCGTTTTTCTTCATATTTTTCAATCTTTTTCGTTAATTTAGAAATTTCATTCTGAATTTTATCCAATAACTGTTTTTCCTTTTCAGCTTCATTTATGTAGGATAAAATCCGTTCTAAAGTTTTAATTTCATTCCTAGTTTTCTTTAAATCAATCCGCCATTGTTTTATTTTCTCTTGGGTTGAAGATATAGAGGATGCTCGTTCAGCTTCTAACTTTTCCATCTTTGTGAATAGAGCAGCATGATCTTGAAAAGAACCACAGATAGGACAATGTTCGATGGTTTTGTCATTCATCACGTCTTTGACAAATTTTACAGCCGATAACAACATTTCATCGTTTTTTATTGCCTTCTCATTATTGGAAATAAGTTCTGTAATCTTCTTTTCAGAGTTTTCTAATGTTTCAATATCTTTCTTGATTTTGGACATATTCGAATGCTTTTTTTTCTTATAATGCTCTTGGATCAAATTTGAAACTTCATCTTGATAGTGTTTGTACTTAAACTCTGCTTCTTTTTTTCTATGTTCAAAATCTTTAAGTTCAACCTTTAGTTCCTCAAGTTTATCCGGTATTTTTCCCTTAACACGAAGATTTTTCAGTTCTTTTAATATTTCTTTCTCTTGTTTTGATAGTTCTTCGAGTCTTTTTTGCTCTTCTTCGTGAATTAATGTTTTGTTCTCTAATCTTTCAGTAATATCATATAGTCTTTTTTCTTTTTCTTTAACAATCTGCTCTAATTGAACAGTCTTTGAGGTTAAAATATCGATATCAAATTGGGCTTTTTTCAAATTGTCAATTCGAGCTTCAATCATTTTCTTTTTTTCTACCAATGTTTCAAGGCGTGATTCTATTTCATCAAATTCCAAATTTGCTTTTGATATTTTCTGAGAGAGATCGGAAAGAGATTGTTGTTCCTTCTCCAGTTTGTCGACTTCCCTTTTCAGGTTGTTTAATGTAATACCTTCCGTTTTCTGCATGTTTTCAAATACATTTCGTAATTTATTCAATGTTGGAATAACAGAGTTTTCTTCAATTGATTCCTTAAATCTTTTTAGTGATTCTTCAACCCTTGTCAGAAATAATACCGAGTTCTTAAACCATTCAGGATTTTTGACCTTTGTCAGTTCATTTAACTTTTTTAGAACTTCAAGTGGCCTCCCAGAAAATATCTCTTCTTCTTCTTCCTCTCTCTTTATTACCAACGAAGACCTAACCGCTCCAGATGGATGTAATCTATGAGATAGAGTATAAGAATGACCATCAGCTTGTAAGAATATATCTATCTTTCCTTCAAGAGATTTCATCTTATCGCCTTTCTCGTCTTCAGCAATTTTGAGAATACGATCTAGTGGTGGGGGACCACCAAAGGCTGAATTTAAAGCAAGCAGTGAAGTAGTTTTTCCCGAACCATTTCGTCCCAATATAAGAACGTCGCCCATTTTTTCTGGGAAAATAACTTCTTGTGAATCGTAAAAATTTCCAAACCCCTGAATAGTGTAGCCAATGATCTCAAATTTAGGTTCCGATGAGTTTTTCGACAACTTTGTTTACCTCCTGCGTGGGATTCTCAGATCTTTGGATAATTTCCAAGCAATTTAGAAAAACATTGATCAACTTTTTTTTAGAGATTTTAATTTTCTCAGGGATTTCGAATTCCTTGGATAGAATAGTTTCAATGTCATGGACGCTCATAAATTAGTCCTCCTTTTTATTCAAATAGAATCTTCGATATCAAGAATGCCCCTAACAAATATCCGTTCATGTAGTCCGTGATCTCTTGAAATCTTTTTAGGGATGGTAATTTCATGCCGATGATTAGGATGTCCTTTTCGGAATTCACGGACCTTTACAACAAAAGACATGATTTTTTGTGAGTCAATCTTTCCAAAATCATCAAAAATCTTAAAGATAAGAGTGAGAATTTCATTTATGTTACCAATTTCTCTCCAAAAGAGAATTACATTGTCCTTCCTTTTCCATTTTTTGAACCCAAGTTTTGATAAAGTCCTAAATTTCTTTACTAAGTGTCTAAGATTTTCATATTTTTCTTCTACTTTCTTTTCGAAAAAATCTACTTCTTTCTTGTCGAATTCATTTCGAGTGTCTACCTCAAGCGATGAGCCCATAGGAATAGAAATATTAATCCTAAATGAATTAGAAACTCTTTTTATATGAACACCAAAGGGTAGATTTAGTTCACCTTGCTGTTCAAGCTTTTCCACAAATTCCTTTTGGTCTATTTCATTTTTTGAAATTGATTTTAATACGTTGTAACCCTCAGGTATTTCTGATTTTTCAGAAATTATGGAATAGATCTCATCTTTTTCAAGGATTTTTCCAGATTTTTCTCGTTGTACATGCCATGAAGAATTGCACAAGACATTTCTGCATTTTACTGTATATGATCCATCATCATAATTGGTAAAAACTAATGTATTGTTGAAACAATGTGGGCATTTGTATTCAACCATACTATAATTCTCATAAGGAACTTCAACAATTCGATAGATAGATTGAATAGCATCGAACAAGGTTGCATCTGAAGGAACAAAATGAATTTCAACTAAGTTCCGTAACTTAATATTTATATCATTGGCAGCCTCTGAATTTTTACTTATAAGCTCACGAAGATGATATGTCGATTCTTTGGTGTCTATCTCAACTAAATTTGTACGTAATAGAATCAATATTTTATCAAATAATTTCGTGATACTTACATCATTTTTTCTAAAAATCTTCAAAAGTTCATTGTGAATCTCTTTTAGAGATGAAGTCCTCTTTTTCTTAAATTTCTTAAATAACCAGTTCTTTTTTATGATATTATAAACATGGAAATTTATTTTGTCTTTAAGGACAGAGAAAAGATGCAATAGTTCTTGTTTGGTGAAATCTTCAGAAGTTTTGGACTTGCCCGTCTCCAGATCAGTAGCACTAACTAAAAGAACTTTATTTGGGTAATATATTGTGGTTAAAGGAAATTCATTGATGAGAAAGTTGTTAGATAGTTCCTTGAGCTTTGTACGAATAGAGCCGCGGCTTTTTCCAAGCATTTTTGCAATTTTTTCGATTGTTGCCCCCTTTTCAAACTTAATAAATTCGAAAACTTTTAGGGAGAGGGGGGATGAAAGTGTTCGAAGAATTGTTAGATCCTCGATTTTGGTCATGTCAACTACATCCAGAGTAGTGTACTAATCTGATAACATCTTTTCTCCTAGGTCCTAAAATAGGAACCCTTTTTTCTGAGATAGTTATATTCACTCGAGAATTTAATTCTTTTCCTCAAATCATTTTTTCAAATAGTTATTCCGATAAAAAAAGTTGGTTGGAAAAAAAACTGTGTTAAGCTTAATTTTAGAGATAGTTCTTGTGGAAACTGTTTAACAACCCTATTCTTAGGAAAGATTTAATCGCTTATTTTCAGACCCACCCTAGGGAGTGTATAGTTCTAGGAATTTCATTCGTGAATAAAATATACAATTTTTTTCTTATGTGCGTTTTCATGTGGAAAAGTATGTGGAGTGGGGCCGCCGGGATGTGTTCGGAAGGAAGTTCCCCTCATTTCCTTTGAACCCGGGATTCGGCTTAGCAAAGTTGTTTTTTGCCAATTTTCCTGCGCCCCAGGCAGGGAGTGTACCAGCTCTATTCTTAGACGGATAGAGGATCATACCAATCCAGTTCATGAATCGCTTACGCGATTCTCAGAATAGCTAGACCACGGCCCCTATTTATAGATGGCTACTATAGTATCGTATAATCAAGCCAAGTGAACTACCCACTGACAGGTCAGCAAATTTCCTGCATTACCATCGGACAGCTCAGATAGGCCTCAGGCCCCGCAGCTCCAGCGGTAGGGTATATCCACCCAGAAGAAATAGGAGATGAACGTTTAAAAACATTGTGCTGAAACACGTGCTTCATCACTCCTTTCAAAGGGGAGCCCCATTTCAATGGCTAGTAGGGAATATCCTTCAAATAGGTCTGTAACATCCTCTACGCTCTATAAAAAAGTTCAATGCTATTTTCTTTGAGATTCACTTGACTTATCTTCTGCAAATACTCCTTTTTTACTTAATCCTTTTTCTTCTGGAATCTTTTTAGTTTAAAGAAGTATATATATTATTCTATACGCAAAATACATTGACCCATTCAGGGTGTATCCGATGGTACGAAAATCTTCTGATGGAAATATTCATTTAAAAATTGTCTTTTATGGTCCTAGCCCTTCGGGAAAAACAACAAGCCTCAAGTGGATGTTCGAAAACTTTGAAAGCCTTAAAAGGGGAGGATTTACCTCAATTGAGGATCCTGGAGGACGAACGTTATATTTTGATTATACGGCTATATCTGCAGGTAAAAAAATATTTCTTGATGTGTATACTACAGCAGGAAGACGCCGATATCTCCCACAAAGAAAAATCGTGTTGCAAGGAGTAGACGGACTTGTTTTTATTGCAGACTCATCGAGAAATATGCAAAAATTAAACATAGAGTCGTTAAATGAACTCAAAGAAATCCTAAGACCTCAACAACTAGGAAACGATATCCCTTTTGTATTGATGTTAAATAAGAGAGATTTACCCGATGCAATGTCAAGAAAAGAAATACTTACGAAGTTAGACCTCCCTAGATATCCAACATATGAGACCATAGCTATCAAAGGACTTGGATTGAAAAGAGCCTTTCAAAGTATTGCAAGAGAAGTTTTACTTCGACAAATCTATAAAGTATGATATATTAATCTAAAGCACTTCCTATTTTCATTCTTTTGTCTATTTCTATATGAAATAGCAAAAAATTACAGGGTTCGAGCGAGAATGCTTTCTCCCTTCAGGGGGGAGATGAATCGCGTTTTTTCTATCGTATTCCGTGGTGTTTTTATACCTCTTTGTCCATATAGCTAGTGATCCGATC
>JAECRX010000282.1 GCA_016292335.1 Candidatus Sifarchaeum subterraneum
ATGCAGGATGTTCAATCTAGAACCATCAAAAATAGATTATTTTTTATGGAACGATTATCTAAAACTAGTATCTTTAAAATACCAATATGAAGTGGATCCTGAAAGGAAAAGTGTGCTTTTTTTCAATTATAAAGAAGGAAAGCTTATCGTAATCGTAGATCATTTGGAAAACGTATCCATTAAAAGTTTGAGAACAAGCCTTTTGCACGAGTGCATGCATTATATTCAAAAAATAGAGGGTTTTATTAATAATTTAGATATGAAAATATGGATACATCCGCGCAAGGATTTATGGATGCATTTATTTGGCCCGAATCTATTCACCATTGAATTTTACATCTCACATTCAATTTTTCAGGGAATCCTTGAATATGATGCAAATATAAGATTGAAAAAATTAAATCGTTTTAAAAGTTATTTAGAAGATGTGAAATGTCTACATGTTTCATCAGCTCAGAAGGGCCGAGTAAATAAATACTATCGTTATTTAGAACATTTGAAAGAAAATGAAAAAGAAGTAAACCTTCTAGATAAGAGAGAATTGATTGTTGATAATTTGACCTGGGGCACACAATGTTTTGTTGACTATTTTCGTATCTTAAAACCTGCTGATAATGAAGAAATAAAAATAGCTAAAAAAATTTTACGTGAATGGAACTTAAAATTTGAAGATTCAAAATACCTTTGTGACCTCGTAAAGGACGTTAATCCTGATATTACTGAACTCAATAAGGTAATAAGGGTCCTTTTTGACGAAAATTTAACTTTTCGAAGACATTTTACAAAATCCAAGTTATTGGCTTTTTATACTGCAGAAGGTGATTCTCGTTCTAGCTCTTAAAACCCAAAAAAAATTGTTGGTGATTTATTCATCAGCGGAAACAAAAAATATTAATATCTGAGCAACTTGAAGACAACAAATAAAAAAATAAAAAATAAATTGAAATAATCTTCCAATAGAGGGAATTACATGGCTGTTGAAAAGAAAATAACTTATTTCAAAGAGCCGGGGGCTCCTGAAAACACTGAAAAATTAATCGCTCTTGTCAAAGATCGTGCAAAAGAACTTGGAGTAAAACAAATTCTTGTGCCATCCACCACTGGAACAACGGGAGTCAAATTTGCAAAGGCATTCGAAAATGAGGATATAAAAGTTATTGTGGTAACAGAGGTTAGGGGAGAAGGCTTTGAACCTGAAAACATGGAAAAACTTGAAGAAATGGGTATCAAGATCCTCACAGCTTCTCACGCTTTTGCTGGTCTTGATAGATCCTATATAAAAGAGGTTGGTGGAGGAATCAGCGTAGAAAGGGTCACTGCTATGGTTTTAAGACGATTTTCACAAGGAATGAAAGTTGCAGTTGAAATATCTTTGATGGCAGTAGATGCGGGTTTGATCACTGATGCGGGTAACCAAGAGATTATATCAATAGGTGGTACAAGCAAAGGAATCGATACAGCTATTGCAGTTCGACCTACTTCCACAACCAGGTTCTTCGACAAGGAAAGAGGTGTAGAGATCAGAGAGATAATAGCAATGCCTCGAAGCAAAAATTCTATTGATCCCGAAAATATATAGAAAAAATGTCCATAGATAACTTCATCAACTCAAGAATAATCTGAATAAACAGGTTAGTTGATTATGGAATGCTTGTCGAAACTTTGGGGAGGGAACTATTTTAAAAATTCCATATATTGCATGGTTGACGATTTAGAGAACATTTTTGAGAAGAAACCTCCACTTGTAAAAGTGGGGATGAATTCTCATGTCGAAAGTTAAGAGAAGTAGACATGTTGTATCTGAAAATTTTGGACAATCCAAATCAAGGGAAGAGAAGAGGTGACCCAATAGTGATTGAAGAAACCCTTGCACGATTTGTTCGAATTGATACTGATTCTGTTAGCAAACGTAATTATCGTGAAATGACCGATATAATTCGCGAAGAAGCTGATAAATTAGACGTTGAAATCGAGGAATATGATGCTGAACCGTTGGTTGGAGACGGATTAACAAGACCGAATCTGGTCATCACTAAACGTGGTTTGCCCGAGGGTAAAACAATTCTTCTAGTGACCCATTACGATATCGTGCCTCCAGGGGACGGATGGTCTTTTTCGCCTTTTGAGCCATTTGTTAAGGATGGAAAACTGTATGGAAGGGGTGCTTCAGATGCCAAGTCTGGGATAGCCGCAGGTCTTGCGGCATTTAAAGAAATTCAAAAACCTAGGAACACGTTGAAACTCCTCGTCACTTGCGATGAGGAAGTTGGAGGAATTGGAATAGATTACTTAATTAACGAAGTTGAGATCCCTGGCGACTTTGCAGTAATTGTCGATGCAGGTCCTGAACTTTTAAGTATAGGAGCTAGTGGTGTCTTTTGGGGAAAGATTACAGTTAAGGGAAAACAAGCTCATGCAGGATATCCTTTCAGGGGAGTGAATGCAATACAATTAGCCCGAAAAGTGCTGGATAAACTTGCTGAATATGAAAAAATGATTTCTACTCGCAGATCTAAATTGAACGCCCCTCCTGAAAGTCCTTATAAAAAAATATGGCCACGTTTTTCCGTCACCATGATTAATTCAGGAGAAAAAGAGAACATCATTCCCAGAACCTGCGAAATTCGATTTGATAGACGAATGATGCCAGAAGAAGTACCAGAAGAAGTTGAAACTGAATTCAAAAAATTTCTAGAATCTAATCTCTCTGATATCGATTATGATTTCGAGACAATACATCTTCAGTCCGGGTATTTTACCGATCCCACAAATCCAATTATTGATAAATTCAAAGAGATCATCTATAAACTGACTGGAGTAGAAAAAATCATTGGCACTAATTTAGGAGGAAATGATGGTTATATGATCATTGGAAAAATGCCTGTTATTTGCTTTGGGCCAATTCGAGCAGATACAAATTACCACGGAATTGATGAATTTGTCTATCTGGAAGATGTAGAGATGATTAAAAATCTAATTGGCGAACTCTCAAATACTGAATTTTAAATAAGAGTGGTAAAAGTTACGAATATTCTTTATTTTTTCTTCTTTTTTGGTGGTTTTTGGTTTTTCTGTTTCTCTTGTTTTTTTGGCTTTTCTTGTTTTTTTCTTTTTTCTTGTTTTCTGCCTTTTTTGCCTATTATCGTAACCCCCTTTATTTTTTAAGTGACCTGTCAACAGCTGGTTAATCATTTACTTATAAATTTATCTAATTATTGTTTGAGGTTTTGAAAAAGCCCTTAAAACTTGAAAAATCACTGATTTGCTTTTTAGATTATATTTTATTGCATTTCGCTTTTTAAGAAAACAGAAAAAAACTATTTGAGTTCTCGCGCCTCATAAACGCAGGCTTTTCCACCTGCTGCTTTACATTCGACCTCAGAGCAGTATCCATTAAAACCTCTTAATCTAAAAATCTCGGTAAAAATCCCAGCAACGATATTGCAAAAGCGCATTCCAGAGTGCTCTTCAGAAAGGGTTAGCTCATCACATAAAGGACAATTTGCGTCTTCCCAACGGATTACGCCAGTCTCAGGGTTATATTCAGTGTGAGTGAAAGCACGCCCCGAAAAGATTCGATATGCAAGAGAAAGCGTGTCTTCAAATTCGGTGAACTCATAGGTATGTTCACCTATCTTGTCTGCATATTCCATTAACAAGGGTTCTGCCATCTCTTTTCCGAGTTCTAGAATTAGTTCATTAGTTTTGGAAACATCACCGCCAGTTTCCTCTAAAAAGTGATAGTTGATTGCAGAAAGGAGGCTTTGAAAAAGATTAAGACTTGGTTTTTTTACTTCTTTTTCTTCTTTTTCAGGCATAAATTTCGTCAGTTGATCTATTGTTTCTTCAATTCCTTGAATTGAGTCCATGTTTCCGTTATAACTTGCTATTATTTGCCCTAGATCGGTTTTGATAAACTTCAAAATTTTTAGAAGTATTTTATTTGCGTAATCTTTATCAATTTCATCTGTCATCAAGACAACGGTGAGCTCCAATTCATCGTCGATACCAAAAACTAGATAGTACTCACCATAGGTTATTTCACGAATTTCGCTCTCACTTTTTTCTCCAATCATCAGCTTACCAAATGATTGAATTGCAGAGAAAAAACTAGAGACGAGAATTGGATCTAATTCTATGGGAGCGTAAGCTTTGTCAAATATTAATCTGCCGTCTGTCTTATATACGTAAATAGCATGTGTAACCATTTTATGATCCCCTTATTTGGTGTCATTAATCCTACTGTATTTGCTTTGGAATATGGTATTTTTAGTTCGCATTTATTATGTCAACAACCATTATTTTATAAATCTTAATTGTCTCGTGGAGTTAAGTCTGTGTTTCGTTAGTATGTAAGGAATTGGAACTCTGAGTGTGAATAATTGCTGGTAATTTTTCACTAATATTAATAAATGTTCTTTTAACTTTTAAATCTTCTAATAAACCACTTCTGATTATTTAACAAAAATTTTTCGTGTCATATATGTGAAGATTTTTCTTTGTTGTTTTTTTTTCTTTTCTATTGAAGTTTTCGTCTTCTAGGTACGGGGCGATAATATAGATTATCTTTTTGTGGCTAATCCCTTTATAATAACTTCAACTTTATTTAATGGACAAGTTCTCTCATAACTTTATGAGCTAAATCACCAAACGAAAACCTTTTTCGGCTGCAAAAATTAGTAAATTTCTTTTGCGGTTTTGAACTTTTTAGTGATAAAAACCGCATATATTAATTTTCAATCATCTTCTATCGTCTCTCTTCTTATATACGTTTGTAGGATAAACTATCCTACTAAAAAACTATATAATGGCGAACCTATCATTATCAATTCTCACAGAAAAAATTGAACAAAATTGGAGGAAATGAAAAATTGTCAAAGGAACTTAAATTGTTTCAACCATGGGAAGAATAC
>JAECRX010000283.1 GCA_016292335.1 Candidatus Sifarchaeum subterraneum
AACTGGGTTTGGATGGCTGACGTGGATTGAGCATTATCATTGGGCTTTTGTACTGGGGATTCTCTACGGCCGGTTCCTCTTTGTCACTGTGCTTGGATATACGATCCCGCTGGTTGTGATTCTCGGATTTGCAGCTGCTCTGTTGTTGGGAGAACACTTCCAAGACCATCCGTATGCATACGGATCCGGGCACTTCTGGCAAAGTACCGTCATAGGCGCACTCCTGTTACTTGTAACGCTGTTAGTTTTGCGCCAACATATCCTGTTAACATAGGTTTCCTGATAACTTTGGTTGATAGGATACTTCTGTCCTGTTTAGGCCCTTTATTCTAGTCCCAGACTTATAAAAACTCCATTTCCGCATAGTACTTTCAACCAAAAGGTTAGAGGAGAACTTTTTTCGGATGGAAGCCCGAAAAGTTCCCTCCCACCAGGGAGGCAATGAGGACGTGGAATGCGAGTTACAGGATATATATTAAAAATTTCAGCCACAATGAAAAAAGACTAGGAATTACAGTCGATTTTTTTCCATTTAGGGAGACAATGTTAGGTCCATAGACAAGAGGGAGAGAAAAACATTTTCCTTTGATTAAGCTTTGAATTTGGGTCTTAGTTTTGTTTTAAATTCTTTTGCAAAAAGCTTTTTGCTAACTATTTATAAATTGAAAGGAACGAACATTATAAAAAGCAATTTTCAAAAATTTTTCCAATTAGAACATGGAAAAAGGGGCAATCATGAAAATTGTATTAAAAAAGGTTGCATTGATTTGTAGAGGCCGCGAAAATCATGCCTTTTGTTAATCTTTCCTCAATACCTGTGCCATTGCGTCAAAAAACAACAATTGATGGAACGGTTGTTTCTAAAATTGATCTACAATATATGCTTCCTTCTAGAGATTCACTAGTGCCTACAAACATTATCAACAATAAAGAGGTCAAGGAGTTTTTGGAATTAAACTCCTCCATCCTCGGGAGAAAGGAAGTCAATTTAAAAAAAGTACAAATTTGTGGTTATATGCCTGGTCTGCTGGTTCCTCGACCAAGACACAAAGTTTATCGTATCACCACAAAAGATCAGGAAGGTAATAAATATTCAATTGTTGCTAAACTAGTTGCTCCGAGAGGGGGGATTAGAGAGGCAATAAAACAGGACCGTATTTTGAGAGAGGGAATCAATACACCCGAAGTACTAGGGCTGACAGATGGAATACCTATTTTGAGAGAGGAAATTGACATATGGTTAAGCGATTTTAAGGAATGGATCAAGAATAATGAACGTAATGGCCGTCTAGCAACTGAATTTCGACCTATTCTAGCCGTCTACAGTAATCTGTTAGATTTTACCCAAGAAGAAATATTAGAGTTAAGATCTAATTACCAATTTCGCAGAATACTCCAGAGGATTGATACAAAAGTAAAAGAAATCGATATTAACTCTTCCTTTTTATTCCAAGGTTTTTTGAAAATAATTGATAAAAAGGTCTTCTCCATCCTTTGGATGACTTACATAGATTCCCGAAAGTATAATTTTGAAAGATGGGCATACCACATTTTAACTGATGAGATCGAATTAGACAAAAAAAAGCTTTCGGAGTTAATCGACCTATTATCAATGCTTTGGAAAATCGATACCCATAATGATTTGAAAGGAGAGCACATCCGCCTAAGTGAAGAGGGTAAATGGTACCTTATAGACTGGGGTGATTATAGAATTATTGGCTTTTTGGAAGGTATTGCGCAAGATATAGTAACATTAATTTGCAACACAACTCTTTATGTCCTTGGGCGAATGAGATACGATAAAAGAGACATAGAAAATACTGATAACCTGAATGATTTCTGGATCGAAATTCTCGAAAAGCTCCGTTTAAACAACAGAGATGGGATCTTTGAAAAAAGCCTGAGAGTACTTGATCCGATAGCCAAGTCACTCCCTATTAAAAATCCAATAGAGTGGGGCAAAGAAATCTTAACTTCCGCCAATTAACTGTTATCCTCAATATAAAAGTTCTAAAAAAATTTTGTGAATCTAAATAATTTCACAAAGAGTGTTTCATCAACTAATAAAAAAGAAAATAGGAATGACTCAATAAAGTCATCTTGGGTGATAAGATTAAAGATCTAGTATTTTATCATAGGCTGATCCTACAAGATCTTCATCTTATCCTCTAATGCCTTATATGGTCGAGGAAACTCTGGCTGAAACATCAAGTAAATAGGTATGGGAAATCTTATCCCTTTTGAATGTGTAACCTTTAGCCCTTCTATAACCAAATCCAGTTTGTCTGCAGGAATTGTAAACAGTAATTCATCATCTGCTGTCATTCCAAAGACTCTGTCACCGGCTCCAGGTACAATCACTTTGGGTTCATTTTTTAAGAAAGTTTGAAGAACGCCTCCCATGCATGAAGAAAATATACCTCCAAATGTTGAAGTTATGAATTCTCCGTCGCTTCCATAGTTAAATCCATGAACTAGCCTCATAATCTGTGCTGGATTTCCATAAATCATGACTACATCTGGTTCGATTTTAGTCCAAGCAAGTGGTGAGACAACCAATCCAGCATATTCTCCTTTAGGGAGCCTATAAGTCTGTTCAATTAATTTCTTTGCACCTTCAGTCGATTTGAAATAATCCATTTGACAAATTGCATTTATTAATTCCGATTCATCTTCAAGTTCACCAAAACCATAGCCCCACAATGCAGGCACACAAATTAGGTCCTGACCTGTGATTCCAATGGTCCAGCCATATCTTCTTGCCATGCTAAAAGCCTGACAAATTGTTACTTTCAATTCCATGTCACTGGGTCGTCTGGTCTTGCTGGGAAAATCCTCAACGTTTTTAAAAAATTTGACCGCCAGTGGAAATGTGTGCGGTCTAATTAGATCATTTATCGCTTTTCCTTTCTCTCTAAACTCTTCCAAAAGAACCCCTCCAAGATAAATGTTTCAATCTTGAATAAAGAATGGGTAAGCAAAAAATTTATCATCATTTTATTAATCTTTCGAAAAAGAAATGAATATAAATCTAATTTAGATAAGAGAATAAAAAGAAGAGGCAACACGTAATGAAGTGTTGGGAAGAGAAGATTAGGGACATTGAATTAATATGGAACTCCATATGCAGGATGTTCAATCTAGAACCATCAAAAATAGATTATTTTTTATGGAACGATTATCTAAAACTAGTATCTTTAAAATACCAATATGAAGTGGATCCTGAAAGGAAAAGTGTGCTTTTTTTCAAT
>JAECRX010000284.1 GCA_016292335.1 Candidatus Sifarchaeum subterraneum
AAATATGCGAGCAGCCATTGAAGTTAACGGTAAAAATATTATCAGTGCAAGCACTCCAGGACTTGCAATTGAGATCCCAGAGGACCGCATCTTCACATATGAACTCTGGTATGAATTAGACGTTTCCGTACATTTCATATCAATTGACCTCGAAATTCTTGAAGTCGATGTTGTTATCTACACTGAAACTATACCTATAGATGAAGTAATTAGTGGGCCCACCTCAGGACATTATGGACCTGAGACTATCGACCTCTCTCCGTATCTGAAAACACGTGGGATTGATCTTGCAACAGGCGTTCACAAACTGAATGCGGTAGTGAATTATGTGCCGATACCGGTGCCGATAAGCGCAGGCTCTGTATACACGATGGCAGACGGAGAAACTTCCTCTTTTAACCAAAACTTTTATGTCGAACTTGAAGGTAACCCTGTGACAAGCGTTGGCGGTGCAGCCGCAGGTGTTGGCGCTGCTGGAGCTGCTGCAGGCGCTGGAGGGGTAGCCATGAATACCGCTCAAGGAAGTTCTGAGGCTACAAAAGCAGCTAAAGCAGCCCGTGATGTGAAAGAGGCTGCAGAAACCGCAAAGAAGGTATCAACTGGCTCATTACCAGGAACAGCGATATTAAGCCCGACTGATATTCTTAGGGGCTTTCTGGGAGACAGACTTGCAGCTGAAGTTGAAGTCCGGCTTCGTGGTAGACTCCTAGCTATGATCAGAAACAAATGGCGTGGTCAAGATCATCTATGTCCTGCTTGTAATACAAAATGGGAAAAGGCAATCGTAGTGTGTAAAAAATGCGGTATAGCTCTCGAAGAAGCCGCTAGGAGATATTCTCTGTATCTAAGATCAGTAGCTTTGGGCATGGGAGGAGCCATTGCAAGAGAAAAGGGCATAACTCCCGATGAGATAGCAAAAAGACTTGGTATTGAGAATGACCTTTCAAGAGAGGTTGGAGCATCAATGTACGATGCCGGATTCATTGGAGCTGATTTTTCAGGCGTAATTAATGTGGCCAACTTTGCAAGATCTGGATTTTCATTGGGATTCGTCACAGTAATATGGGGTTCACTTCTAGGATTCAACGCAATAGAACCAAGTTCTCTCGCTTTAGCTATTGGTTTAGGGATTGGCCTTCCTATATTACTCGCTATCTGGCTTAAAACTCGGATATCTGCAAAGTTTGAGAAAGAAGAATAACTTTTCATCAGAAAAGACACAAAAAAAGTTACAAATAAGGTTTAACAGTGATAGACTAAAAAATTTAGGAGTACCAGTGAGGAAGCAAGTCACCACACCTTCTTTATTTGAAAGCTCCCCCTCCTTTCTTATTTTCTTCAACTAAACCTCAATTAATTATCTGATTTCAAATTTATTTTAACGATTAACAAAACTATGTTCAAGAACGATATTGAAAAGAATTCTTCACTTTTTACATGTAGATAACTCCTCTTAAGACTCATTTTTATCTTAGAAGCTTGGTAAACTCGAATTCTTGGATGGGCAAACCGATTTGAACCAAACATCTAAATTTGAGCTAAAAGCAGACCTTGCGGGAGTCCTTGTTGGAGATAATTATCCTGTTAAGATTGTTGGTGTGATAAATCTTAGCCCCGAGTCTTTTTTTAAACCCTCTGTCCATACCAAAGTTGACGAAATTTCACAAGTTGCATATAGAATGCAAGAAGATGGAGCAGATATCTTGGATTTGGGTGCCGCATCAACTGCCCCCCCTGAATATAAGGATTCATTTTTAGTCTCTTTAGAAGTTGAAAAGAAGAGAATTATCCCCGCAATAAGGGCTGTTAGGGATGTAACCGATGTTCCAATATCCATTGACACTCAAAGGTCTGAGATTGCTAAAATAGCTCTTGAAAACGGAGCAGAGATTGTTAATGACGTCAGTGGTTTTAAAAAAGACCCAAATATGGCTAAAGTAGTTTCTGATTTTGGAGTTCCAGTAATCCTTATGGCCACAGAAAAGAATCCAGGGGATGCGTGTAAAATTGAAGGGATCAGATCTGCATTGAGATCAAGTATTGAAATTGCTATAAACCATGGAATAAGTTTTAATCAAATCGTTGTAGATCCAGGTATCGGTTTTGGTAAACCTTATGAGTGCGATTTAAACATTTTGAATGATCTGAAGAGGTTGAGAACACTTTTCAGACCAATTTTAGTAGGAATTAGTCGTAAATCTTTTATAGGAAAAGTTTTGAACATTCCTGAACCCGAAAAACGGCTTTTTGGCTCTTTATCCGCAACTGCAATTGCGGTTTATAATGGAGTTCACATAATCAGGACGCATGATGTCAGAGAAACACGTGAAGTTGTAAGACTAGCTCAAGCAATTAGGTCTTCACTCGAAAAAGTTGTCAAAGGCGATTACACCGGACAATTGGTAGACTCCTTGCGAGACATAAGTGATGCTGAAGACATGTTTCGAATCATTGATTCAAGTGAAATAGGGATAAGGCTCATGAAAAAGAAAGCGATCCACCTGCAGATTTTGCTCATGAATCTTGTGACTCCTGCTGCTTTAGCGTTAAAGCAGCATATGTTGTCTGTAGGGGGAGATGTTGTTTTACCCCAAGGAGCAATTGATTTCGAGACGAAGAAGTGTGATGTAGTTTTGATGGGAACTGTAGATCAAATCGAAAAAATAATTCCCAAACTTGAGATTCAAAGTTTCGATTTGCCGATAATTGCTAAATTGCTCAAAGATTTGTTGAACTCATTTTTTCACAATAATTGCCTTGAGTAAGTCCTTATCCTTTATCATTCCCACTAGATCACCTTTTGAATCGACTACAGGCATCTGGTCAATGTCGAACTTTCTCATTTTCTTTGCAATCTCAATTACCGGGGCTTGTTCAAACGCAGTAACCACTTGTTTTATTGCTACATCTCGAACGGGATTTTTTGGAAGTTTAAGTTCTTTTGTGGTAATCCAAAGAACGCTAGAGGCATCCCAAGACCAGGCTTCCCCTTCTGTGGCTGCTGATAGGTCTGACATTTTTCTTTCAGTACTTACTTCAGCTACGCTAAGTACATCTGCATCAGTTACAATTCCAGATAAAGAACTATCATCATCTAAAACACAGAGGGCTTGAACATTTGCAAGTTTCATAATTTCAAGTGCAACAGAGATGGGAGTTCCCTCGTAGACAGCGACAAGTTCCCTTTCGAAGAAATGCATAATTGGTTCGTGGATTTTACTCTTCGGCAAGAACTTATTGACAAGGTCATAAACAGTTACGATTCCAACCAATTCTTTATCGGAAATTACGGGAAGTCTTCTAAATGGGTTATTCAATAAAATATTTGCTGCTTCAATGATTGATGTTTTTGGATGTACTGTGTTAACATCTCTTGTCATCAATAGTGCAAGTTGATTTTCGCTAGGTTTTTCCATTAAATCGGTTCGGGTTACAATTCCAATGAGAACAGAGGTATCATCTTCTTGTTTTATGCATGGAAAACCTGAATGCCCGGTTTCTTTGAAGAGTTGTAATACCTCTTCTCTGGTTCCCGGGACTTTGGCGTATATAACCTCTTTGGTCATTATTTCTTCTACTGATTCCAATATTTTCTCCTCCTCAAGGATTGGAGTCGCTTGGTCTCGCTTTGCCCCCTTTATGTTTTTTTTAGTTAAGAAAAAGTTTAGAATTTTTCAGTAAATAGTAGACTATATCTATTTTTCACTTTAAAGATTTCCTTAAAAAATTAATAAGGTAATTTCTAGAGGTTTTTGATTTTTCTCTTCTTTTTATAAGATTGTGAGAATTTCTTTAATTAAGTGATCATCTCAGAATCAGAGTTTGATTTTCTGCTAAGGAAAGAAAAACGAAACCTAAACAGGTGCGTTTCCTTCTCCTCTAATGTGATATAGCATGATTCTTCTAGCACATTCTGCAAAAGTTCTAACGACGCCATCTCCCTTGATTGCGACAGTCTCAAAAATGAGTGGATTCCATAGAGAAAGCGGATTCGCCATCTCATAAATTAAGTTGTATTCTTTTAGCAGTTTCTCCATTTCTCCTCTTGGGGGGTGATCTACCAGGTCAATTTTGTTTAGTTGGACAATCCATGGGAGGTTATCGATTAATTTATGTCCTTCAGCTTCTACAATCTTAACCATTTCAGTTAATGATTCTACATTTTCTTGCCATAATTCTTTTTGGGAGTCCGCTACAAATATCAAACCATCAGACCCATGATATACGGTTTTACGCAGATGTCTGAACCTTGGTTGCCCCGCTACAGTGTAGACTTGAAAAAATATCTTTTTTCTGGCTACTTGGAAGACGCCACGGTCAAAAAATAATGTACTACCTCCGGCCATGTCGATTTTGGTCATATCACTTGTTGGTGTTATGTTTGATTCTCTTTCTCTGGTAACTTTGTATAACGAGTCTACTGAAGTTGTTTTTCCGCCTCCAGAGGGTCCCCAATATGTGAGTTTAAAGTGAATACTGCCATCGGGCAACTTTCTGACCAAAAAGATCTCCTCCACAAGTGTCCGTATCTTGGGGAAGACAACTGTCTCAGTATTGGTAGTATTACCTCATAAGAACTATAAAATCATCCATGTATTTCTTCTATCTAAATGGATAAATATATTTTGGAAAGATTATCCACTATTGCTTTTAAAAGTTGGTTTTACTGGTTATGAACATTCAGTTTTTGAAATACCTTATTTGAAGAAAAAGTTGCTCTAGAAGAATAAAAACCTTTTATTCTTCTGAATATACTGTAGTTTTGCAAAAAAATGGAGCGCCTGACAGAAGTAAGAAGGAAAAAATATGAATATTTCGAGAAGAGAGAAAAGATGAACGAAGTAAAGAACTAGCCCTCTTTCCACCTCCAGGATACATTGAAAAAGGATCCCCGCTTCAAATGTATGAAATCATATAAATACTCTCTAAGAGACGTCTCTACCATTTTGAGGTTAGAACATGCAATATTCCTTGAAAGAATTTCAACGATTAATGAAAGACCTCTATTTTGAAAAGGACAAAAAAAGAGGAGTTCATAAGACCTTCTTTTGGATTATCGAGGAAATTGGCGAATTGTCGGAGGCCCTCAGAAAAGAAGATCAAGAATTAATAAAAGACGAGATCGCGGATATTATCGCTTGGATTTGCTCTTTAGCGAACCTACTTGAAATAGATATTGAAGATGCCCTCAAAAAATATTCTGGAACTTGTCCCAAGTGCAATCAGATTCCATGCGAATGTGAAATTGATTAAATAAGAAAGATTATTCAACTTCAGTAAAATTTTTGTATCTAAGGTTGCTAACAAAAAATAATATAAAAAATGTAAAGATGTGCGGAATGCAAGTAGAAACATTTGATCTATTCAAAGTTTGTGTGATGAAAAAATGAGTAAAAAAAAGAGCAGAAGAAGAAGGGAAGGACCGATGCCAGCCGCAAGTGCAGGGCTAATTCGCTTCTACCAAGATGATTCACCAGGTATACATGTTGGTCCAGGAGCAGTTGTTTTGATATCAGTATCAGTGATAATCGCCGTGGTTATTGGGCATTTATATCAACAAGGGTTGATTCCACTTCCTTAAAAGAAATCCTGATTTTAATCTTGAAGATCTCAGGTTAAGCACTCCATCCCTCCGCAGGGAAGCTCCCCTTTAAAAGGGGCGAGGAACTGCGATTCGTCGGTTACGATCTCCTCATAGAGGAGTTTAACGTCCTTCGCGTTGTTTGGAAGGCTTAGTTTCATGGAGAGCCATGACATTTAGTGCTTCTGTGGTAGAGTTTGGGACTAAGACACGTATCCCAGGGCATCTCTAACCCACAAGGCGGCTGTCCCACTTCCAGGAAGTGGGAACTCTAGTCAACTTTTGCATTGTTAGTACCATCAAAAGCTCCGCCCTTCAGGGCAGAGTAGTTGACATTTCCTCAAGACTTGATCAATATCAGCTAGAAATTGCATCCTTTTTATGGCTACAAATGGCAAAGTCTATTCTTTAGAACAATATAAAAAATCAGCTTTTTCTGGAACTTGTCCATTAAATAAAATTGAAGTGTAAAATAGAAATTGTGGATGCTTTTGAAATAAACGTGGAAGAGTGCCCAAAATACATCAAGAAGAGTGAGCATTTCTCACTAAAACATGAAAAGGGCAATCAAGAACTTCTTTCCATTTAGAAATTATCACATGTGAAAAGTAGGATTTAAAGGAAATTAAATCCGCACAAATCATAAAACAATTTCTGGGAGCACAAAAGTATATTTAGAAAAGAAATGTGGATGTTACTTTTTCTTTCCTAAGAAACTTGTGGGAATTCTTTGAGGTCTCTCTGACTAATAAACCTCAATGGTGCTGCAGCAATTTTATACTTTTTCTTCAGCACATTTGCGAATTGTTTGTCGTGACCATAAACTGTATAAACTTTCTTGGCTCCAGATTCCAACACGTAATTTAAAAGTTGATTGAAATCAGCATGTGAACTTAGACAAAAGGAAACACCTTTACTAAAGTGTAAAGCCCAACCAGTTGCAGAAGCTACCCTTATCCGTTTGTCATAAGAAGGGATTTTCCTAACAGAAGAAACAACACAAACACATTCTCCAGAATGAAGAATTTCTCGTCCTTCCTCAGAGTCTAACTGTAAGTAAGTTAAGTTAAACCCATTTTCATTATGAACTTCGTTAACTTTAAATGTAACATCGTCAACCACAATGGGCACGTGTGTAAAGTTGTTGAGAATCCCAATGATTTCTTGAGCCTTGCCTAGCGAATATACTTTGAAAACAGGAAGATTACCAGTCTTAATTTGTTCAACAATCCAATGAAGAATTTCTGCGACAGTTTGGCTGCGTGGAGGAAAAATCCAACCCGGGGCCCCATATGTGGATTCGATAATTAGTATATCCGATTCTAGCTGTTCCGCTGCTTTTAAGGTAAAAGTATCCACGCAGTTAATGTCCCCAGTATAAACTAAAGTTTTTCCATCACAGGTGATTTTAAATTGGGATGAACCCAGGACATGGCCACTGTCATGTAAAGAAATCGTTATATTATCCCCGATCTCTTGTTTTACACCATATTTCAAGGTTTTTACATTTCTTAAAGTCCTTCTTGATCTTGTTTCAAATATCTTTTTTGTGCTTGAGGTTGTGATTTTAAGAGAGCGATTAGTGACCCCAGAAACATGATCAGAGTGAGCATGAGAAATTGCAGTGACGTCTCCAACAGTTTTTGTTGAATTGGGGTCAAATACTATTTTTTTGTTATCAAGGTTAAGATGGATCCCCTTGGACCATTTAGGATGCAAGACAAGCGCACTCCAAATTTTTAAATTTTTAAAAAGTAGAAAAAAGAGTATGGGTTACTCCCATTCATGTCCACAGTCCCTACAAACCCATTTCTTTGCATACATAGGCACATGGGCAGCATAGCCAATAATTCTGGTTTTATCTTCTTTTTGTTTTACATTGGTTGACTTGCAATTGCTGCATGTTGGCATTTTTCTCACCTGAATTCGTATTTTTCTATACTTTTGTTATAAGTTATTTATTATTTTCCTCTATTTAACTTTTGTAAGGATCATATTCTTCAATAATCAACTTTTCTTTATTTTCAGCGATTATTGCAGATACTCCCTGCGGATCTTCAATAATTAATGTAAAAGGGGTTTCACAACGAATGGCTTTTTCAATTGTTTCAAGAGCAACCTTGGCTTTTTCTTTTTCTTCAGTCCACACCTGAAGCCCCTCTATAGCATCTTTAAAACGTTGAAGAATACCTTCCACATTTGTTATGAATGATTGAGCTATTGCTCCCGATTCAATCATTAATCCAAGCTCAGGAATTTTGATCACAGAAGAAGAAGAACGGATTACACGTGAATATAGATCTTCAGGTTCGGAGATCTTCAGAATAAATCTTGTGGGGGGTTTGCTTTCAAGAGAAGAAACGTCAACGTTCTTATATCCACATGAAGGACAAATCAACGAATATATTAGAAGCTTTCCGAAATATGGCGCTGAATATTCCCTGATAAACGCTTTAATCTTTGATCTATTACAAATGGGACATTCAAACTCAATATTTTCAATAGAAAAAACTTCATCCGAATCATTTTGCAATCTTCATGTCACACTCCATGACTGGACTCAATGAAAAGACTCAAAAAAGTTTTCTTAGTTCTTTCAGAAAAAGTTGAAATTTAAATCCTTAACTGAATACAGAGGTGGCTATGATGAGTGAAAGAGAAAAGATGAAAAGCATAGTTTCGTTGTATAGTCGCCTTTTCACATTACCATCAATGAAGAGTATCTTGATATTTTCAACGATATTTAGTCTTTTTGTTGGTTTTGTTGTTGGAGTTCTTTTAGAACCAGAAAAAGTCCTGACACAACTGATTATAGAAGGTTTATTATTCGGTATAATTGTTTTTTTGCTTCCTCTGCAGGTATCAGGATATGTTACACAAATTATTGGGCAAAAAAGGAGTAAAATACTAAGTTTAAGACGTTCTAGTGCGATTTCATTCATTAGCCTTGGAATTTTGGGTGTAATTTGCTTAACCGGTGCAATACTTTCGAAACATTATAATAATTCAACGTATTTTTTGAGTTCTTTTCTTTTTGGTGCTGGAGTAATAGTTGCATTTAGATTACTGATTCTACAAGTAATTTCACGTGAAAATCCGATAAATCTTTTGACAATGACTTTTTCTCAACCGATCTTGTGCATCTTTTTTTATTTTTTAGTCAGTAATATTTCACATACCAATCTAATTTTTACTGGATTTTACAAATTTCTTATCGTCTCTGTTGTACTTATGATAGGTGTGATAGGGTACCTTCGACTCATTAATACACCTCTAGTGACGATGACAGGTATAGATGGACTTACATTCTTCAGGGGATTTTTGATTGAATGGGCGGAAGAAGCAGAAGGAGAAGAACTGGAGAAACTTTTCTCTCAATTAGGTTTTGAAACTAATCTTCCGATTTCAGTGACCGTTTTTCGATCACTTGAACAAACAAAAGAGGGAGATGAGTTTAAAGCTTTATTAATCATTCCAAGCATTCATCCTGGGCCTTTTAAACATACGTGTAGTAGCGATTTACCTTACAAAATTTGTGAACATTTAGAGAAACAAACGAAAAGTATGGTTTTCGTTGCTCATGGCCCGTCAACACATGGCCTCAATCTCGCCTCTTCAGAAGGAAAAAGGAAAGTTATTACGGAGATTAGTAAAAATGTTGAAAAAATGAAGGAACAGAGGTTTTATTCAAACGCCAGTAAATTTTTACGCGTTATAGAAGAAGATTTCACTATAGGAGCCCAAATATTCGGAAATTTTTGTATTCTTTCAGCAACAAGGGCCCCTAAAGCAATGGATGACATTCCATTTGAAATAGGCGAAGAAATTATTGAAAAAGCAGCAATAAACGGTGTTAATGCTTCTGTAATCGACTTGCATAACTCTTTGGAAAAAGAGAAAAAATTGATATTTAAAAGCCGAGAAGCTGCCAATTCAATTAAAAAAGCAGCTTCTAATGCAATAGAGAAGATATTAAAAGAAAAAATGTCCACGCTTAAGATAGGCGTCGCCAGAATCCATGGAAAACAAATAGGTGAACTAGAGGAAGGCATTGGAGAGATGGGAATATCTGCAATGGTTGTAGAAACTCAAGAACAAAGGATGGTCTATGTTCTTGTAGACGGAAACAACATGGTTAGAGGATTAAGAGAAAAGATTATTTCAAAATTAATTGAAAATGAATTTGATAGCGCTGAAGTAATGACAACGGATAGTCACACTGTAAATGCTGTATCTTTAGATGTTTATAATCCTGTTGGAAAATTCATCAGTCATGAAACTATTATAAACTGTGTGACCGACGTAGCCGCAAAGGCTTTAGAAAATATTGAGCAAGTGGAAGTATTGACAAACAGAATGTGGGTGAAATGCAAAATCGTTGGTGAAAACAACATCAATAATTTAATACAGGGAACCCGAATATCTAGTAAATTAGCGAAAAGAGCAGCTCCACTTATATTTGGTTTATCAGGGCTATTATCTCTCGTCTTGCTCATGATTATTTAAACGTCTCTGAATTATTTTTGCCATTGAAATATGGATATTCTTTATTTATCATAAATAAGAGATCACTTTTCATTTTAGAAAATGCGATTACCTCCTTTGCAAAAAATTATTTTCCAAAACTAGTGCACATTCACTTATCTCTTTAACAATACTTCGCACTTTTTAGATAGCGCTGCTTTTTAGAAAGAATTAAAAAGCTTCAGTTAGAATCTTTAGAGGAATTTAACAACAAATCTTGTTAAAGCCTTTTACGTAAGCCAAAAGTATGAAAATACATGCAAAAACATATGACTTTCTTTTCCTTTTGAGGACAAAGAATAGCGACCTATATAATCCATTAATTGAAGGCTATCTACTGCAAAATGTTAAAGACTTGAGGAGATAAAATATGTCTAAAAGATTTTTTGAGATACGAATTCATGGTAGAGGCGGCCAAGGTGGTGTCACTGCTGCAAGATTGCTAGCTGAAGCTGCATACAAAGGAGGATATAAAGGTGTTTCAGCTTTCCCACATTTCGGAGCTGAAAGAAGGGGGGCACCCGTTGTAGCTTTTACAAGAATTGCTGATGAAAAAATAAGAATTAGATCACAGATCTATGAACCAGATATCGTCATAGTTTTGGATTCTTCTTTGCTGGATATTATCGATATAGCTGCAGGCATCAAAAATGATGGAACAATCGTAGTAAACTCACCGAAAAAACCTGTAGATCTTGGACTGAGTGGAAATTTTAAGATTTATACCGCTGATGCGACAGGTGTTGCTGTTGAATTAGGTCTCATACTAGCGGGAATTCCAATTATCAATACACCAATACTTGGTGCTTTTGCAAAAGCTACAGGTATAGTAAAATTGGAGAATATAATTTCTGCCATTAAATCGAAGTGGTCAGGAAAAGCAGGAGAAATAAATGCCAAGGCTTGTGAATTGACGTATGAACGGACTATTGGAGGATAAGAAAATACTTGGGAAAATAAGGTAAATTTGGGATTTTTCAAGCTTCGGTTATAAAAGGGTGAAGTTTTTTCGTACTGTTCGATATGCTAAAGTATTTTAAGTAATTAAACATAATTAAACATACCTGCCAGTAGCTTGCTCATAGAGCTTTCCCGGGGCAATGAAAATGGGCGTCCCTGGCAGGTTTCTTCAATAACTAACATTGACGTAGTATCCCATAAAATAACAAACCGCAATGCATTGTCTGCTTTTATAAATTAACACTTCTTTTCTACAAAGATCCTGCAAGTCACATAAGATTTCCCTCTAGGGATTCAGGATGAATCGCAGTATATTTACACCAGAAATTTTTTCGGTTATTAATTATCTAAGGTAATAAGGCAGGTGCTTCTCTGCTGCTGTTTTCAGGCGCCTTCGCTATCCTCTTTTCTTTGTTCTTATTTGTTTTTTCCGTTTTCATATCGCTACAGAAAGAGCTCTACTCTTTTAAATCTCTCTGGATTTTTCAACTGAAAATTTCTGATGTGCGTTTGCCTCATACATATGCGGAAGATGTTGAATATGAGTGGTAAGAGCCCAAACCAACATCTCTGCGACCTGAACACCTGATTGAGAGAGTATATGTGGATTCGGTCGTTGTTACGTGATATCGTGCTCAGTGACAAAATGAAACTGACAATGGAACACTGGAAGCTCCCACTTTTCTGTGGGAGAGGGGTTCACCTCTTACTTCGGTTCTTTCATTTACCTGAAAAGTTTCAGATCTACATTTTTTAACCGAAAAATAAAAATACTTATTACATCCTTTTGTCCTATCCCTTTTCTGTTTTTTTTCGACGAGGGTAATACCAGAGGAAAAAACCGAACAAAAAACAATCGATTCGTTGGTGATGAAATGGCTGATGAAAACGTTGTTTACGTTGGTAACAAACCTGTCATGAATTATGTGCTCGCATGTGTAACTCAAATTAACCGAGGAGCAAATGAGATAATCGTGAAAGCAAGGGGACGTGCTATTTCACGAGCAGTAGATGTAGCCGAAATTCTAAGAAATCGATTTCTCTTAGGCAAAATAGATATTTCGGACATTAAAATAGCGACAGAACAGATAAACAGGGCAGAAGGTGGAGTAGCCAACGTTTCAGCGATCGAAATTACTCTTAGTGGTGGGGAAGAAACAGAATAGCAAGTAAGCGCAAAAAGGCTAATCTAAAACACTCAACAAAAAAAAATCCCCCCTCTTTTTTACAATCTAAGTTATTTAACCTTCCTTCTCTCTTTTCTAGCTACTTTAATTCAAATTATTTTCATTTTTCTAGTTTGATATAGCGTTAAGACTAGCAATCTCTGCAAAAATCATTGTAAACGAATACATAAAGTTAGAACTTTAACTGCCAAAAGGAACAGAACTGATATGTTCACATGAAAAAATTGAAAAAGTTTGCATTTCTCTTTAACGTAGGAGACCCCAGATTAAAGGGCACTTTGTTTTTATCTTCATGTTAAATACTTCCTCGTTTCCACTGCAAGAACTTAATGCACAAGCAAAATAAATTAGTTACAATATTCCACAAAGAAACAGATAGCTTCGAGAAAGCAGATGAAAGGGAGAATTTTGATTTGAAAGCCCGAGCTAAAATTAATGTACAGGGGATAGTTCAAGGGATAGGTTTTCGCCCGTTTATTTATAGATCAGCAACTAAAAGAGGATTAACAGGTTATGTTTTGAACATGGGCGACGCAGGTGTAAGAATTCTTGTGGAAGGGGAAAAAGATGTAATCAAAGACTTTATTAAAAACATGGACAAAGAAAAGCCACCACTTTCGAAAATAATAAATCTTTCAACGGAATGGAAAGAATTTAAAGAAGAATTTGATGATTTTTCCATTATTAAAAGCAAAAAAGGAAAAAAAGGGCCTGAGATAGGCGTTTTCCCTCCTGACATATCGATTTGTAGTGATTGCATTCAAGATATATTTAATAAAGGAAGAAGAAATAATTACGTTCTCATCTCTTGCACAAATTGTGGGCCAAGATTTACTGTAATCGATGACCTCCCTTATGATAGAGAAAGAACAAGCATGATTGACTTCCCTTTATGTGATATTTGTCGTATCGAATTCAATGATCCTATAACGAGATGGCTTAATGCTCAAACAATGGCGTGCCCAATTTGTGGACCAAGCGTCTTTTTGACAGATAATGAAGGAAATAGATTAAAAGAAGAAGATCCGATCAAAAAAACTGCTGAAATATTAGAAAAAGGCAATATCGTCGCAATTAAAGGAATAGGTGGCATCCATCTGGCTGTAATTACTAGTGTGGATGAGCCCGTTGTGGAATTGAGAAAAAGGCGCCGAAAAAGTGAAAAACCGTTCGCGGTTATGAGCCCGGATCTTGAATCAGTTCAAAAATTTGCTTTTTTTCAAAAAAGCGAAGAAGAGTTGTTAACTTCTTTCAGAAGACCTATTGTAATACTCAAAAAGAGGAATCCTTTTCCTCTTTCTGAATTAATATCACCGGGTCTTCACAACATAGGAGTTATGCTATGTTATTCTGGGCTTCATTATCTCTTATTCAATCACTTAAATGAACTTGCTTTAATAATGACAAGTGGAAATTATCCGAGTGAGCCAATGCTAACAGATAATGACGTAGCCATCAAAAAGTTGAAAAATGTGGCAGATTATTTTTTGTTGCATAACCGACGAATCATAAACAGATGCGATGATTCAGTAATAAAAGTATTCTCCAAAAAAGAACATGTATTTTTACGTAGAAGCAGAGGATACGTTCCAGACCCAATAGAAATCCCAATAAAAAATGGAAATGGCATAGCAGTTGGACCAGAACAAGATGTAACCTCCACAGTAGCGAAAAACGGAAAAGCGTTTATGTCTCAACATATCGGGGATGTAGACAACCTTGATGCACTTGAACACTTGGATACTTCGACTAACCATTTAATGAAACTACTTAAAATTAGATCTGTAGATACGGTGGTATGCGATCTGCACCCTAAATTTTTAACAACTAGATTTGCCAAAGAGGTAGCTGAGAAATATAATGCAAAATTTGAGCAAATACAACAACATCATGCTCATGCTGTTTCCTTGATGGCTGATTCGAAAAATTATGAAAAAAATATTTCTGTTGTGGCTGATGGGTTCGCTTTCGGAGCTTTTGATGAAGTTGCTTGGGGAGGTGAAGTTCTCTTAGCATCTCTGAGGATTTTGATCGATTAGGAAGTTTAGAACCTCAATTCATGCCCGGAGGAGATGTATGCACTATTTATCCAAGCAGAATGCCCGCAGCAATACTATATAAAACCCTTGAGAAAGATCGCTTGGAAAAAGTTCTGAAGAAATACTGTTTGAATGGGTTCCCATATGGACAAAAGGAAATTGAAATTGTAATTAGGCAATTAGAACAGCAAATAAACATGGTTCAGACAACAAGTGCTGGCAGAATCCTTGATGCAGTAGCTGCGTTGTTAGGAGTGTGTTATGAACGTACTTATGAGGGTGAGCCAGCAATAAAATTAGAATCAACAGCAATATCAGGAAACCCCGATAGTTGCAAAATTCCTGTTAGCCTAGAAAGATTTAATGGAAGATTAATTCTTAACACGACAAAGATCCTATCTACTGCATTGGAACTACGGGAGAAAGGAGAAAAGATTCAAAATATCGCCCACGCTGTCCAACAAGCGCTTGGGCATGGACTATCAAAAATAGCTGTACAGGCTGCTAATGATCTAGGAATCAATATAATTGGATTTTCAGGAGGAGTAGCATATAATCACCATATAACTAGAACAATTAAAAACAATGTTTTGAAAGAAAATCTTAAGTTTATTCAGCATAAGAGAATCCCTCCGGGTGACGGTGGAGTAAGCCTAGGGCAAGCAATAATTGCTTTGTCTAAAATGAACGTACAAGTATACTGAAGCAAACAAGAGTTCGAAAATTTAAGAAGCAATGATTTGGAAAAAAGTAAGCCACAATATTGTTTAACATATTTGGATAAATATTTTATTTTGAACCCCCTAATAAAAAACAAGTAATGCATATTTTTTTTATGATATATCATGACCTTTAAAGTAAGATAGCAAAGAGATTGGAGAGAGGATGAAAACTGACCTACCTACCAGATGGAAAAGAAGTTAAGATACTTAGAAATAAGGCAAAACTAACCCAAACAGAACTTGCAAAAAGAGCAGGAGTATCCCAAAGCCTCATCGCTCGCGTTGAAGCAGGAACAGTAGATCCCAGATTGTCAACATTAAAAAAAATACTTGCTGCAATTGAAGCAGCAGAATCAGAAAGAATTACAACAGCAAATGTAATGTGTCAAGACGTGATTACTATCTCATCCGAAAATAAAGTGGTTGACGCAATAAGACTTATGGAAAAACATAGTATTTCTCAGTTACCTGTATTAGACCAAGATAACAGAATAGTAGGAAGTATACAAGAAAGTACAATCGTTAAAGAACTCTTAATTGAAAATTCAGATATTATTTTTGAAGAGAAAATAAAAGATGTGATGGAGGATAGTTTTCCTATCGTTGGATTAGAAGAAAGAATAGAGAATATTTATCCTATCATTGCTCGGGGCACCCCTGCTGTGTTAGTTGTGGATAGAGGAAAGCTGATGGGAATCGTTTGCAAAATAGATCTTCTGCGTAAAATCTCTACTCAAAAAAATGGATGGAACGACAAAAAACACATATCAACAAAATAGATGGAATTTCCTTCTCTTCGGAATCCGCGCTTGAAAGATCATTCTTCTTTCTTATGGTTTTTGTATTTGAGTTTCTTAAAGTCTACGGATACTAAATATCATCACAAAAAGATAATATATTCTCTGGTATAGAAAAAGATTGCGGGTAGAGGCTAAATTACTTCAAACAGAACTTTCGGCCTTCCACGCTTTTTTCTTCGAACGGAGGATTTCTTAACTTTTCCACTGAGGATGAGTTTCGTTAAGTTGTCATATAGTGTGGTTCTTGGTATCCCAGTGATTTCCGCAAGCTTTCCTCTGGTAAGTGGTCCGTGTTCACTCAAAACATGTATAAGTAGGTCTTCAAGATTTATTTCAGGTTCTATGATCCCTCTACCCTTATAGTAATACTTACCCAACATTTGAACGGACTCTCCAGATCTTTTGCGTTTGCTAACTTTTTTGGTTTCTTTCTCCGCGGGGACGGTTCTAGACATCTTAATTTCCCTCTATCTCTTAGATATTTATCGGCTTCGACTTTATTTATGGAAATCCTCCTTTAAATAACTTAGGGTCTTTTTCCTATGGAAAACACCGAAATTATGAGTTGTTAGTGCTTATGAAGACATGGATCGCAGGCGTATTTTTTTTCAATGACAGTCAATCTTCCATTGATATTTTTCAAGATACAGGGACCTTTCCATGAATCAATCCGGTCTATTACTCCTTCTTCGAGTAGATCTTTGAGATCTTTGCCACATGTGATCTTCAAGGGAATTCATCCTAACCAGTAGGTGTGAGCACTTCGGCTCCGGGAATACTTTTAGTTTTATACGATATATTTTTTTCGGAATTAACTCTTCTTTTGAAGAGGTAATAAGTAAAAGGAATAAATACTGATGAGGATTTATTGAAAAGTAAAATGCCAACAACTCCTCCCTAAAAGGAGGAGTTTGTGGGGTGCGAAACCACGAAGAGAGAGTTGACAAGGATTTCCCTACGTTAGTAGACATTCTAGGATTTTTCGCTAGTTTCATACCTGAAAACGTTTTATTCATCACGGTGCTCCGTCACGGGAGGCCATCTTTCGTAGGCGATGTTCAGAAGCAACGGTAAAATTGTAGCACAACTCCCTTTGAGGCGGATTTATATTCTCAAAATGCAATTCCTCCACTGCCTTTAGACGCGGTTTTCCCTGCGGTGATCTATATGAACGAAACTCCCTTAAAAAAAATTTTGTTTGTAGGTAGGTCGAATACCGGTAAATCTTCAGTTATCAACTTACTTACTGGTAAAAAGGTCAAAACTGGAAAAAAACCAGGGTCAACACGAGATTTTGTGAGAATTAATTTTGGAAGAGAATTTGAAATAATTGATGTTCCCGGTTTCGGCTTCATGTATGGTGTAGAAGCGGAAAAACAAGAAAAAATGAAGACAAAGATTATTAAATATCTAGAAAAGAATAAAGATGAAATTTTATTTGCTGTAGAGGTTCTGGATTTGAAAATGTTTCCAGAACTCGCTCAACGCTGGAAAGAACGCGGGTATATTCCACTAGATGTTGAATGGTATTATTTTCTTGAAGAACTTGATTTAAAACCGATCGTTATAGCTAACAAAATTGATAAAATTTCACCTTTTGAACTTGAAGATTATCTGAATAATCTTGTTTTTGAATTAGGGCTTTCTGGTCATTGGAAAGAATTAAGCGATGTCATAATTCCTTTCTCAGCGAAAACAGGCAAAGGATTCAAAGAGTTGAGAAAAGCAATTCATAGGCGTCTTGAAGAATTAGGAGAATTAGGTCTTATGAAATTTATTAGAAAGAAATTTTATTGATTTCTGTCCGTTTACCATGCAATACTTCCGCTGTATTATGGCCCTACCTTGCTTGTTGAACTTCTTGATCCAATGGCATACACGTGAAGGGTTTTCATCCACTCAATTGGATATTTCCGGAACTTTGATCCTTTCCTCGGACAGGATGATCAACTTGGTCCGTTTGGATAAGATCATGCCATTATCGTGCAGAAAAGACGGTAAGGCATCTGTCTCTTCTTCACAGAATTCCATCACGTAGATGGCCATTACTCACCATTCTTTTCCTCCAAAAAGCGTTACTTGGGAGTAGTTAGGGGAATTAACCTTCAGAAAAGTTACTGTATATTCAATGAGTAAAGCACCATACCAAGAAAAAGAAATGTATTTATTTGTTCATAATGAAGTATTAGAAGAAAACTTCTCGAAAAACATTCTTCTTTTTTAGAACGTATGATTTATGAAGGTATGAAGGTTAAAATAGCCGATTATTTGTGGGATATGTTGGGTATATGGGAGGAAAATTATTTTGGGTATGTCCTTAGAGGAAATTATTGATAAGATTGTTTCCAAAACTAATCTGTCCAAAGCAGAGATAGAGGAACTTATCAAAAATAAAACTGAAGAGCTCGGGGGTTTTGTCACAGAAGAGGGAGCCGCAAATATTGTTGCTACTGAACTTGGAATAGATCTTTTTCAAGATAAAGAATTCGAAGAAATTAAATTTTCGATTGAAGATATTTCATTAGGAATGACAAACGTTTCAGTTACTGGCAGAGTTACAAGGATTTATTCTCCTAGAACTTTTGAAAGAGAAGGTCAAAAAGGAGCGGTAGTGGATCTGGTTATTGCTGATCTAACTGGAGAAATTCCGTTAGTTTTATGGGATGAGCATGTTCGTTATGTGACTGAAAACGAAATAAAAAAAGGAGACATTGTCAAGGTAGTTAGCGGATATGTTAAAGAAGGATTGGACAAAAAACTTCAATTAAATTTGGGGAGAAGGGGAAGAATCATAATTAACCCACCAGACGTAAATAAAAAAGATTTTCCTGAGTTAAAAGAAATTTATCATTCGATATTCGATTTAAAACCTGGTATGAGAGATATTGATGTGGTAGGTGTTGTTCAGACAATATATGATTTAAATGTCTATGAGAAACAAGATGGAACTGAAGGTAAAGTTTTCAGCCTCTTTCTAAAAGACAAATCAGGAACTTGCAGAACGGTTTTCTGGGACAATCAAGCCGATGAGTTCTTTAGCTCAATTAAACCAGAAATCATACTAAAAATAGAAGGAGGGTACACCCGAGAAGGACTTAGAGGAGAAACTGAAATTCATATTGGCAGACGAGCTAGGGTAACTATTAACCCAGAAGGTAAATTTGATCTACCGGAAGTAGAAGAAAAGAAGCTGACCAAAATTAATGAACTTAAACCTGATATATTTGAAGTTGATGTCATAGGAAGAGTTATTGATTTAAGAGAAACAAAGGAGTTCACAACAGAAGATGGAAGAAAAGGAAAGGTTGCTTCCATCTTTATTAAAGATGAGACCGGTGAAATACGCGTATCCCTTTGGGATGAAAAAACGAAAATAGCTGATCAAGTAAAGTTAGAGGACATTGTTTTAATTCATGCTGGATACACTAGGGAGGGGCCTTATGGGTTGGATCTCCATGTGGGGAGACGTGGTCAAATCGTAATCAACCCATCTGATATTGATACATCAAATATTCCTTCATTAGAGCCTATTTTTTCAAAGTTAGAAGACCTTGAACCTGATCAATTCGATGTAAATATCGAAGGAAGAGTAACTGAAATATACGAAGCTAGAGAATTCTCTAGGGAAAATGGAAGCACGGGCAAAGTAATGAATGCCGTAGTTGTCGATGAGACAGGGGCTGTAAGAATGGTAGCATGGGATGAGAGGGTAGAAGAATTAAAAGAGGCTGAAAGGGGGCATATCTTACGCATTCTCCATGGTTATACGAAAACAGGGAGAGAGGAATTAGAGCTACATTTAGGCAGACGAAGTAAAATCGAAATTGTAATTACGGATGAGAGTTTTCCTCCAATTGAAGAGCTACCTAACGATATCGAAATACCACGAATTTCATCTTTGTCTGTCATTTCCGAGAACCAAACAATCGGTGTGAGGGGTACAATATTGGAAATCTACGAAAGAAAACCCCTCTATAAGGCATGTCCAAATTGTTATAGGAAGGCAATTGGAGAGGAAGATACTTGGAACTGCCCAATTCATGGTGAGATAACACCAATATCTCACATGATTTTTAGTGTAATTCTGGATGATGGAACAAAGAGCATACGAGCAAATATTCTCGGAAAAGCTGCCGAACAACTATTAGGTGTTAGTGCAGAGGAAGCATATGCTCTAATTGAACAAAATGACGTTGAAGAAGCACCATTACGTAAGAAATCCTCTGAATTGGTAGGAAAAGAAATAATTGCAATAGGTAAGGTATTTAGGAGCAACTATACAGGAGACCTTGAACTTTCCATAACAAAGATAGAAGAAGAAATCGATCCAGTCAAAGAAGCTGAAATGATAATTCATGAATTAAAAGATAAGGAATTGGGAGATTGACCACGAAAACCCTTTCATTGATTTTAGTCCAACTACTCAGCTCAATTCAAAACTATATTGAAAAAAAAGGTTTAAAAATGTTGTAGAACTTTGAAAAACGCAATTCATCCCCACGTTCACTCATGGGGTTTTCTTGCGAGGTAGATGATAAAAACCAAGGAGTTTTTGATAATGATAGAAACACCGGTTGAAATTCAGAAAATAGAGATAACAAGCGTTTCAGAAATTTTCAAGATCACTGCTATTTCTACAGATTACTTAAACTTTACAATTGAAATTCCTGAAATTCTAAAAGAATTTATTGAAGGAAAAAGTCAATTAACGTTACTTTTGAGTGATAAACCGATGGAAGCCAAAAATGACGACATTTACATGTCTGGAGTTGTCTACAAGGTTCTAGAAATAAAACCGAATGTAACTATTTATGGTTCCATGGGTGGTTTGCAATTTAGATGGACAACACCGAAAAAGGCTAATTTTTTTGAGCCAAAAAGCAAAATTTATTTGATTTTACGTTCGCATGAATAAAAAACTATTATTATTGTTTTTAAAAATATTCAAGGTCAAGGTTGACTGGACAAAGTGCAAAGACGACAGTGTCTGCGCGGATGTTTGGTCTGTCTACTCCTTTCGAACTTCAAGATTTTGCTTAATTTCCAGACACTCAGAAACCTGTTCCTGTCAGGGCAGGTGACTGCATTCTCTGCATGACCTGCGTGACTTCTTGCCCAACCGGAATCATAACCGTGGAGGAAGAAAAAAATGGATAACAGAAAACTAAACACTGCATCGCTGTCCATTAGTTATGATATTAGTCTCCTTACATGCCCGTTTTTCAAAATGTCAAGAACTCCTAGCCCAACTTTTATTTCCAACCCTGTACGATTTCTATTTGTGTAGCTGGGGAAGTCAGACGTTGGTTAGCTTCATAAAAATCGAAGGAAGAACTCTTAAAGGTTTTTTTCAGGAGAGACCAAACCGTTTCTTAGCCCTCGTAAAAGTCGATGATATGATTTTGTCAAGTTTTTTGCCTAACCCTGGAAGAATGCATGAACTTTTAACTCCGGGAACCGAAGTTGTTCTCAGAGAGGTGTTGAAAGAGAACAGAAAAACCAGTTATGATTTGATCGGAGTTTTCCATAAAGGTCAGATGGTGTCCGTTGATTCTCGGGTACCCAACAAACTGGTTTTAGAAGCCTTAAAAAACAGAGACATAAAAGAACTTTCAGAATACAAAATAA
>JAECRX010000048.1 GCA_016292335.1 Candidatus Sifarchaeum subterraneum
ATCCTCTAAATTATCTGAATTTAACTCATGTTCGATATCCAATAGTATCCCTCTGGTATCCTTTTCATCGAGACCGCTTCTTGCGTGGATAACTGCGTTATAAATTTTTTCGTCCCTCTGCCTGTCATTCGTTCCCTTCTCGGAAGGCGTCAGACCTCTCGGGTTCAGTCTCATGCACAAGAACGTGTTCTCCGCGTGACGCGAGGAACATTCCGCCCTGTAAGTTTTGTATTTACCCGCATATATAAAAATTATGATCATAATTGATGTTAAAACAGTTTTTTATTCCCATTTCTTGACTTTGAAATCAAGTTTTAGTGAAGATTCAGACAATTTTTTCCTACCACTAACAATCAAACATTTCTAAAAAACATTTTTTTCCCACCAATTTTATCAAAAACAACTTTTCACTCACATTTTTGTAGAGTTTATATTCCTTTTTTCCTTGTAGTAAGAAGGAAACACCAAAATATCCAAAGAATTTCAAAAAATAAAAGCAAAAAGTTAACCCATTCTGTTGATTTCCAAAATTAAATAGGGTAGGAAAAGGATACCTCATCAGCGTCTTCTGGTAAACTATTCATCTCTATCATTTTCTTCGTCAAGTTTCTTTAGTATTTCTCGATTTTGCTCCAAAAGTGAAGAAACAGACCAAAAAGCGAAGCGATATACCCCGAAAATGTATGTTCCTGTCCAAATTAAACTAATTGCAAATAATACAACAAATGCCAAGAAATTTTGTTGACTGATCTTCAATGTCTTTTGATCAATCTCCCACCAGAAAGTCTGTATAATTAATAATAGAATAATAATCAGACCGCCCATGAATGTGATCACACTTATCAGTAGTTCTCTTTTTTGTGTCTTAAAGTATTTTTCTAAATCTTTGAAAGGTTGGTCATTGTATATTTCTACTCTCTTGAATGGACCTCCCCTAAGGTCTTGGAATTTTAATGAGGTTTCTAAGTATTGCCTATAATAAGTGTCATGTAATTTTCCTATGTGAAACGCAATTATAATTCCCATGATCGTAATTGCAATTCCTATAATCGCTAATGCAATTTCATAATGTATCATCTTGATTCCACTTACAATAAATATTATTTCCACCATATAATTAAGATAAGGTATATTAAAATCATAATAGTTCGCTTAAGGATGTTTATTTTTCAAATATCGGAAAAATTTTTGAGAAAAAGAATTCTTTTAATTTGTAATATCCAACTAATATCTATGAAAACAGAAATTCCTCCTCTTTCAACTTCTCAGAGAAGGGGGTAAGAAAACTAAACAATCTCATGGTGAAATTATTTGTCTTCAAGAACACTCTTCGAATTTGAAGGAAAAGGCAAAATAACATTTGATAGTGGTATTGAATTCATAACAGAGTTTAATATTACAACAAGGGCTGACAGTCGGGCTAAGCTCAGTTGTAAATCGAAATTTTTTGTTAATCTAACACCAATTTTTCTAGAACACGCTAAAGGAGTTTTACCACCCATTCACGCGAAATTAGAAGGACAAGAAAACTCAACAAATGCTAAGGTAACAATAAACGACTTATATTTAGATACCTTAAAGATATCTGGTAAAATAGGGCAAGCAATAGAATTAGATTTTGAATTCTTGATTACATCAAGCATTGATGTAGAATATCATCCTCTAAAAAAGGAAGATGAGATTTTGGTTGATTATAGTCTAACTAACTTCATTTTTCTTGGTTGTGAGTATAGTATAATTGAAAATCGAAAGATACGTGATAAATTCCAAGTGAAATTAAATGATTTTGATCTATTGTTCAAACAAGACCAGAATTATGATACAATAGCTAAAAAACTTAAGGAGAATAAGGGTATAGAAGTCTGCTCTCATGCTACTATTCTCACAACATTTGGAAGAATAGAGGAACTGGATGAACTATTAAATGATTCGCTTACTCTTTTATCTTTTGCCTCTGGTACATACATCGCAAATGTGTACAAACAAATATTCAAAGATAATGTATTATGTCAAACCATCTTCATGCCTTGCATAACCCAGCCTTATCATCATGCAGATCCAGCAATTGATATCAAAAATCTAGGAAAATGTTATACAAAGATATTTCTGGAAACAGTATTCCCACAATATCAGTCTCTAAAGAATGAGCTAGGATTAAATATAGTTATTAATTACTATCTATACTCAAAGCTTGTGAACATATATCAAGCGAAATATCTGTTAGGTGCGATTGCCTTTGAATGTTTGACCAGTTACTTGTCAGGTTACTTCAAGGCTCGTAATAAAAAAGTCGATCTAAGTAATTTTAGAGAAAGAATTAAATCCTGTTTTAATGAGTTTCAAATACAATATGTCGAATCAGAACTGAGATTCATAGGTATACGTGATAGATTAGTGCATACTGGCAACTTTCCTCCAAATACAAACGTAGGGAATGAATATGGAAGTCTAATTAATTTGTTGGACAGAACAATTCTTACTATACTGGGTTATAAAGGTCATGTCTACCTGAATAGATCAAATGACTATTCTAGGGAAATCCTACAATAGACAACAAATATATTTCTTCTATACTGTTTGTTACAACATTTTTTTCGATTTTTTGTTGAGATTAGGAAGACAAAGAACGCTGAGTTGCAACATAAAGTTGTAAGTGACAAAAAAAAGTTGTTTTGGAGTCAAAAAATAGTTGTTTTAACAATTTAAACGAGGAGTACCGCACTAAATATAAATACGCATTTCAGGCACACCAGATAGAAACCTTCGATACATCCCGCCCCTACTTCATCGCCGATGAAGTTCTTTGTGATCTATCCTTCCACACAATAGCATCCCAATACATGATGTGGACAAATCTCTTCCAACATAACTACCAACCAACCCTTCGATTTTATTTAATGAACTACCTAAAATAGTGCCTCTTTTATACTCTCTTACACATACAATAATCGTGATTAGGATGGAAAAAGAGTTTGTGATGATAAAAGGGAAAAAACACTATGTAGAGGAGAGAGGAAAAAATACTATACTAAACCTTAATGGATTAGGAATTACTGATATAACCGAGATCGAAGGGTTGGATTCTCTCACTAATCTTTACGGGCTGAGCCTCAGAGAAAATGAGATAAAAGAACTCAAGGGCTTGGAACAGCTTACTAATCTAAGATGGTTAGATCTCACGTATAATCCAATAAAAGTTGATGAGCAACGCATATTATATTCATGGGTAGGAGGGGAACGCACACGATGGTCAAAGGTCTCTGGTGAATATATAACAGAGTTTGTAGAACCAACGACTGATGATATGAAGGATGTTCAAGGGATAATAAAATATTGTCAAGACAAAGTTGAGGGTAAATTGCAATTTGTCACGGTCAGAGGAACAAAATATTATGTTGTAGATAACACATTGTACCTTAGTGGAGCAGAAATCATTGATTTCAATTCAATCAAAGGTTTAGAGAAACTCATAGATTTAGAGAAATTAGATCTTAGCAATAATGAGATTAGAGAGATCGAAGGACTGGAGAACCTTACAAGCCTCAAAGTGTTAAACCTTGATAAGAACCGAATAAATGAAATTAGAGGATTGGAATCACTCACTAATCTCCGAGAACTTTACCTGAACGGTAACAAGATCGAAGAACTTAAGGGATTAGAAACTTTGGCTAACCTTAAAGTACTAGAACTCTGGGCGAATCCTCTCATAAGTGATGAGAAGAATATAGTATATATTAAGCCGTATATAGATGAGCCGTATGAAGTATATCACAGACATGCGCAGGATCTTGTGAAGTTTTGTCAGGATAAAAAAGAAGGCAAGTTAGAATTTGTAACGATTAGCGGAAAAACGTATTATAAAGACTACTATCTTGTAAACAAAGGATGGGGCGAAGAGACCGCCGAGTTTAGACGATTTTATGTAAAAAATAACATCTTAAATCTTGAAGGTCTTGAAATCACTGAAATCACCCAAATTGAAGGATTGGAGATGCTTACTAACCTAAAAGAATTACGTCTCAAAAATAACAGTATAAAAGAGATTAAAGGATTAGAGACTCTCAAAAATCTAGCAAATATATATCTCAGTCATAATCAGATAAAAGACATTAAAGGGTTAGAGCACCTCACTAAGGTGCAAATACTAGACCTTGGTTATAATCAGATAGAAGAGATCAAGGGACTAGAAAATCTGGCTCATCTCAGAGAGTTATACCTCAATAATAATCAGATAGAAGAGATCAAGGGCTTGGAGAACCTCACAAATCTCCAATGGCTATGGCTTAGTGGAAATCAGATAAGAGGCGAAGAACGAGATTTAATAGAGGTAGGAAAATGTGGGATGGCACAGAAGGTTGTGAGGTACTGCCAAGAACAAATGAGAAACCAATAAAAGTAAAAGTCAATCGATTTTTCTAAAAACTTTGCGAATATGTCACTTACCGAAATTTTTTATCCTTGTAATAACAAGAAGTTTTTCTATTGACGTGTTCTTAATTAATAGAATATTTAGTTTTAAATAGATTTAGAGGGAGAATAATGGCTCAATGGAGATGTACTGTGTGTAATTGGATTTTCGATGAAGAAAAGGAAGGGAGAAAGTTCGAAGACCTACCAGCAGACTGGGTTTGTCCCATTTGTAGCGCTCCGCCTTCGGCTTTCGTTAGACTTGGCGTTGAAATAACTCCGTGGAAGGACGAGGAGAAAACTTGTGTAGCCGAAAGAATGGTGAAACAATTTGTGGCTTTAGGAATTTCTTGC
>JAECRX010000285.1 GCA_016292335.1 Candidatus Sifarchaeum subterraneum
CACAAGCCAACTGCCATAACTGCGGCGAATGTCGGGAGTAATGCAATTACAGGAACAGGTCTTCCGTTGGGTTGAATGTTATTTGCTTCGCAATACATATATGCTTTTATGAAGGGTCCGGCAGATGCATACATTGCACCTGAAATCAAAACATAGTAACCCGCGATTAATACGGATCCTAGCCCCAGTCCGATTAGCATGTTTCTTTGTGGCCTTTTAACCTCGCCTCCGATAAAGGCGGTAGCGGTATAACCGATATAAGCCCAGATAGCCCCAGTGACCATGAATAGCAATGTAGCATCCATGCTGAACGGCGCTGTAGCGGCTGGTGCTCCTGCTGTCATAATTTGGTCATAAGATGCATAGTAGTATGGTGAAGTTGGATCTGCGAATGGAGTGTTGTTCCAAGCAGTACTCATTTGTCCCATACCCGCATAATAAGTTATAACCGTCAAAACTCCACCGATTACAGCTATGATAAACATTGCGTTCAGAATTTTTCCATAAATGTCCACTCCTAGTATTGCAAGTACCCAAAATATCGCTAGGATAGCAAGCCCGACCGCAATCCAGGCTACTGGATCACTTGCTAGGTAAGTTCCTGCCGCATATGTTGCGGGATCATTTGTTGTGGCTCCTGCCAATTGTAGACAGAGCCCCCAGAACCAAACGTCCCATAATGCGAGTGACCCATAGGCTGTAGCAGTGCCAAACCACCAGCACCAAGAGGCGAAAAAGCCCCAATAAGGTCCTATGACTCTGCTAGCCCATACATAAGGTCCTCCACTTCGGGGCATTGAAGTTGCTAGGAGTGCAAATGCAAAAGCTGTTGCAACTGCTGGAATTGCACCAATTGCGAAGCCAAGTGGGATATTTGCTCCGTAGCCAGCTGATGGGAGGTCTCGAACGCTGTGTAGATTGATACCTCCGCCAATAACGTAACACATGACCGTAGTCATGGCCGTAAACCAACCAATTTCTCTGACCAGTCCTGTTGCATCTCTGGCGAAAGTTACTCTTTTTTCACTCATTCATTTTCCTCCAAATTCCTTGTTTAATAGATGCATTTTATTTATATCATATATAGATCTTGTTTTTCATAAATCCGCTAATTATGTATTACTTAGGGGATTTATTGGTGACTTCCCCCCTTTTTTATTGGGGGGGCATAAAAGTGTTTTGCTTGCATTACTATGAGTAATTAGAAATTTTTATAGTGATTTTTTTTAACCCCATTTTCCGCATATCTTCACGTTAGTATAGTATTTTTTGTTAGCAATCTTGCAATATGAAAACAATTTATCTAGATAAATAAAAAGACAACATTGGAGCAATACTTCTAAAAATTTCTTGGAAAACCCTTTCATGTCGAACTAATGAGTGCATAACTGCTTGTGGGAACTTCCAACTCTCTAGAAATTTTGATACTTTATTTTTTCTCATACGATATGATTTATAAATCACTAAAGTTACTGATGAATGACATAGATGATTAAAAAATCAAAGGGTTGGCAATATGAACAACACAACTAGAATTCTCTATGTGACAGATGTTCATGGTAGCGAACAGTGCTGGCGAAAGTTTCTGAAAGCATCTACGTTCTACAAAAATGTTGATGTTTTAATCTTAGGCGGGGATCTAACCGGTAAAATAATTGTACCGATCATAGAACAACCCGATGGAAGCTGGTTTGCATCTTATAACAAAGATTATCGCTTGAAAAAAGAAGAAGAAGTTAAAGACTTAGAAAGAATACTTCGATTTAGCGGAGCATATCCCTTCAGGTGCACTCCTGAAGATACTGAAGAACTTGAAAATGATGAAAAAAAGCTAAATAAATTGTTTGAGAAATTAATCGTTGAGAATATTGAATATTGGGTTTCACTCGTACCCGATCGCGTACCCGAAGATGTAAAAATATTTGTGAGTCCTGGGAATGATGACTCACTACTTGTTGATGATGTCCTAAAAAAAGATCCCTATATTACTTATCCTCTTGATAAAGTAGTTCAAGTCGATAAGCACCATGAAATGATCTCTCTCGAATGGGTAAACCCTTCTCCCTGGAATTCTCCTCGGGAGTGTGTCGAAGAAGAATTAAGAAAAAAGATTGACGAATTGTTCACTATGGTTGACGGGGGCTACGAGAATTTAATTTGCAATTTGCACGCTCCCCCACTTGGTTCTGGATTAGATTCAGCCCCCCGATTAGATGAGAATTTAAGACCTAAATTTGTATTAGGACATATCGTCATAGAGCCTGTTGGAAGTAAAGCAGTTCGAGACGCAATAGGAGAATATCAGCCCAAAATGGGCTTACATGGACATATTCATGAATCTGCTGGAACACACAAAGTGGGGAGGACAGTTTGTATTAATCCGGGTTCTGAATATGGAGAAGGCATTCTCAGAGGATACTTAATTGATCTAGAGCCAAATAAAATCACGAGGTATTGGGGAGTAAGGGGCTAGAAACTTATGTAACAGTAAATAAGATGTCAACTAATCCGTGATGGCACGCGGAACTGGGGGGGTGAGTGATCACAACGCGAGAGTCGACTAGGAGCCCCCTATGATGACACACATTCTGGGATGTTTCATCAGTTCCAGCCTCTGTAAACCGTGCATCCGCCACCTTGCTCCGTCATGGGAGAACATCTTTTGCAGGCGTTGCTTCGAAGTGATGGTACGGTTGTTACCAAAAATCCCTAAAGGAGGGTATGTATCACCAAACCGCAATTTCTCCCCTACCTAAAGGCGGAGATTTCCTTGCGGTGATCTTTATGAGTAAAACGCATTTACATTGCAATTTGGGGATGGAAAATTTAAAATGGCTGAAGAAAGAGCTTCTAGGTCTCTAGTCAAAGCAATTTTAAGCGTTTTGCTGGTTGTTGGGATATTTACCTTTTATCTTGGGACATTTAATCCATGGGTCTTATATTTTATTGCATTTCCCATGTTTTTTATAGCTATGGGTATGGCATTTTATTTAATAAGATCCGAAAGAAAAGAACTTAGCGAGTTACCCTTTACAGAAATTGTTTTGAAAAAAATGTCGAAACATAAAACAATGGCATACTGGTACGACTTTGAACGCGATTTTTACATAAAAGGGGTGGGAAAAAGAGAGAAAAAAGGAGAAATAGCAGATATATTGGTTCGAGGAAACACTGGTAAATCCGATGGTTTTATTTTGGGTAAAGTTGCTGCTTTCGGGGGCCCACATTGGGAAGTTGGGGCACTAATTTTTGAAGACAAAGGTTGGATAGATGAAAAGAGACTTTCAAGTATCCTTGATGCTTCAAAAAAACAATACCGTGATGAAAAGTGGAAATGGATGTGGGTTATTATTGGTTCTAAAAGTGGCTTCGATAGCACTACTAAAAAATTTCTTTCCAAGCTAAAGATAAAGGAAATCGGACTGATGTTAGTAGACTTAAGAAGAAAGTCTATTATTCGGGGAAGTAATCTTTTAAGTAAAGAAGCTGCAAAAGTAATTAAGCCTTCTGGATTCGAAATTAAGGAGCTATCCCTTAAAGATATCTGGCGTTGATACGTCAATATTCCACCAAGGCTTCTTCCAACGCTTTTTTTCTCCCGGTATTACTGTTAGAAGTGACTCTATCATCTCTGTTATTTTTGTTCTGTCAGGTTCTTTTATTCCTATATTTTTTAATATATCGTGGCTATGTACCATGTTTTCTAGATTTAATC
>JAECRX010000286.1 GCA_016292335.1 Candidatus Sifarchaeum subterraneum
AAGGATGGATATCTTTAGAGGTGACAAGTTGAGTTAAATTCTTTTGCTGGCTCCCATCGGCATTCATCACAAAAACATCATAATTACCTCCGCGCGTAGATACAAAGGCTATTTTCGATCCATCCGGAGACCATGAAGGAGTCCTGTCATTTGCAGGACTTTCAGTAAGTCTTTTTAGTTCGGAACCATCAGTGTTAATCACAAAAATATCATTGCTGCCACACCGGTTTGAATGAAAAACTATCTTTTTTCCGTCAGGGGACCATGTCGGGTAGGAATTAATAATATTAGTCAGCTTAACAAGTTTATCTTCATCTGTTTCTTCTTTAGTTTTATAAACGAATATATCAACATTGCCATCTAAAGTTCTTGTGCAGATCAACTTGGAACCATCCTTGCTCCAAATAGGTTTAGACCAGTGTCCCGGTCTTTTAATTAGCAACGTTTTATCCATTGTGGCTAAATCAAGTTCGAAAATTCTACCATTACCTTCTTCATTTTCGGAAGCATATACAATTTTTTCTCCGCCCGGATGCCACGCTGGCCATCCATCATATGCTTGATCATTGGTTAAATTACGCAGTTTTGAGCCGTCCGCATCAAATAAAAAGATTTCAGAATTACCTGCTCCAATAATCCTTCTTCCTAAAATTTTTGTGGCATCAGGTGACCACTCAGCGTAAGTATCAATTGTTACACTTCTAGTAATTCTTTCTAAACCGCTACCGTCAATATTGATTTGCCAATGATCAACTACATTCCAATATCCTTTAGGAACACTGAAAATTAGTTTTTGACGGTTAGGATGCCATTTGGGATGCATTTCCATGGCTTGGGAAAAAGTAATATTTTGCTGATGCGAACCATCAGTATTCATTATATACAATTCTTCATTCCCATCTCTTAAGGATTGAAAAGCGATTTTCAAACCATCTGGTGACCAAACAGGTGTTAAATCATCAGCAGCACTAAAAGTTAATCTTTTTACTTCTAGACCATTTGCATTCATTTTATAAATTTCAGAATCACCACCAGCTCTGTTTGATTGAAAAACAATTTTTAGTCCGTCGGGTGACCAAAAAGGATATGAGCTTTCAGTATTTGTAACCTTAAAAATTTTTACTTCATCACCCTCAGCTGATAAAACCATACAGACCATCACTAAAAGCAAGGCTAACAAATTCTTTTTTTTCATTCTAATCTCCTCTATTACATACAGCTAAAATTATAAATCTATGAATCATTCATACATTTAATTGTTAATTCTTCCCTTTTTATGTTTGCCTTTCTTTGTAGATAATGAGATTAAAAAACCTAATAATGTACTCATAATAAGGATTTCCCAAAAACTTAAAATCTCTTCACCCAGAACAATCCTGTATGCAAACTTTTTTAGCCATAAGGGTATCATGAAAATTATTGCTACAACTGCGAACAAGAAAGAAATTAAAATCGTGATAACGACAACCAGATATCTATGATAAAAGAATTTTATACAGAAATTCTTTTTTGCCATTTTTCTTGTTTCTTTTTTTACTGTAAATAAATTAAGACACTTAAAATAAATAAACAATCCAAAAACAGCAAGAAAACCAAAAAGACAAACAAACTGTACAGATAGCATTGAATGGTTTTGATCTGTTTCATAAAGATTATCAATCAATTCTGACAACACATTCGCACTGAACGGATACTCTGGCACCATTTGTGACCATATTTTCTCCATATCTGTGATTGCCGTTCCATTTATATCTTCTACATGGATAAACATTTTTGATATGAGAGATTCCGGGATACTTAATATTATTGGGCGAACAGGTTCCTTAAGAGAAGTATAATGAAAATCTTGTGTCACTCCAATAATCTCTCCCCAGTCAGGATAAGGCGTCATCTCTAGTTTTTTTCCAATTGCATAATTCCAACCCAATTCCTTCATTGCTGTTTCGTTTATTATAAATACCTTCGGCCCATCTAAGTCCGATAGATTAAAATCCCTTCCATGAATAATTTTAATTCCCAATGTTCTGCAGAAATCAGGGTACACACCAGCAACTGCTATTCGTAAACTTTGAGATGTCTCTTTCTGAGAGCCTCTGGAATTAACAGTATGCTTTCCATATCCACCAGTAAAAGACTCACCGCCAGCACTAACACTCACTATTTCCGGCAATTTTAATAATTCATATTTTAGTTTTTCATATTGGTTTTTCATAACTTGGACAGGAACATTCAGAACTATGATTTCATTCTTATTAAATCCAAGATCTTTTTGAGTTATCATGGTCATTTGTCTTGAAATAATTATGCTAGTTAACACCAATATTAATACAAAAAATAATTGAATAATAATAACGATCCATATCTTTATCAGATATCGAAAGGATAATTGAAAACGTTTTTTTATCTTTCCCCTTTTCCTTCGACTAATAAGTAAATACGTCCAATATCCTATTCCATATCCTGTCACAGGGATTAAAATGACAAATACTAAGCAGATTGTTAACCAAGGCTTCAACACCAAGTTATTAGAAATTGTGAACACTTGCAGGTTACAAAGATGGAATAAAAAGGAAATTGTTATGGCCAATCCAAAATTGACAGTAATTGTATAAAGGGATTCCTGAATACAAACACTTCGTGAATTTTTGTTAAAAATATTAGGAGTTTCTCTGATAATGCGTAAAACAACCGTTTGAGATATGAGAAAAACAGTGAAGAAAAAAGCGAGTAAGCCCAACCCAATTAAAATATATATTTCTACTAAATTGCCATATCGTATTACTTCATAAAATTCTGGAACCTTTGTCTCAAAATAAATACGATTTAATGGTTGCAGATAGCAAGAAACCTTCGAGGCAGAATTGGTCTCTTGGT
>JAECRX010000287.1 GCA_016292335.1 Candidatus Sifarchaeum subterraneum
ATGCATACAATATCTATTTTTCAACCATTTCGAAAGCTGATAAAATCATCCAAATGCTCGATGAGGCAAAGAGTATTCTAGACAAATTTTCGACTTTTTTTGAAAAAGATCTAGCGACTTTTAAAAAAGAGATATCTGAGGTTATAAAAACTCAAGATGCCATAAGAGAATTAGATGATGTCATAAACAAGTTGGAGAAAGAAAATAAATCCCCATAGTTTGCTTTCGGAGTAGTTGACAACGTTTCAGGATTTTTGATGAACCAAATATCCCTTCTCTTTTTCAATGAATGCTTTTACTTTATTTCCGGTTTTGAATTGGTCAAACGCTTCCTCTTCAATAACAAGCATAGGAATATTCCCAAAAATAGCTCCTGACATCGTGATCATTTCTGGATGTTTCGTAACCAACAGCATAGGTGCGAGATTTTTTTTAGCCAACCCAAATAGCACGTTAGCGCCTACAGTACTCCCTCTACTGCCAGGAAATAAAAATATCTTTCCTGAAATATTTTCGCCTTCGATGTCACTGTCTTTTGCAACGATTCTTCCGGTATTAAGATCTACGTCACCTAGGAATGATACATTTTGGTTTGTTTTGAGAATCTCACCTGTAAGGTTTCCTTCCCACTCTTGAACGACTTTTCCTTCAACCTTAACTTCTTGCATAATAACCCCTTATTTGTTGGTTATCTGTTGTATACAATCCTTTACGCTAAGTAGTCCACAATTAACTTGTCCTTTAGTCATTCGTGGAACGTAGAAGGCTGCCTTTGCAGAATTCACAATGACATTTTGGATTTCCATTTCCTCGATTGGGGCCACTACCACACAAGTGTGTGGGATGATTTTTCCTCCAGCTTTTTTTATGATCTTGCTGTAACCTAATCGTTCAGCCTCTTTTTTGATTTGATCAGCTGTACAAACCCAAAATCTAGTGTCTTTGATTATTTTTTTACCTCTCAGCATTTCAGCTATATTTTTTATTTCGTCAATGGAACAATGTGGGCAGCCCATTGCCACCAAATCAGGAGTCTCACTTAAACTATATTCTTGAAATATAGTATCGATATCATCCCTTGTTACTTCAATCTTATCCGAGAAAGATCGATTTCCAAAAGCATCCTCAAAACTGAGGGCTTCCGGTGTGACTCCTAGGACATGAAATAGCGCAACCGAACCTGATGCTGCAGAACCAGCCCCTAGATGTCTCAATTCTGTTTGAGATGGTTTGATACCCTCATAAACTGGGATCTCTCCCTTTCCAATTTCTTTCCCTAAAAAGTAACCCAGAGCACTATAATCTGTTGTTCCTTTTAATTCGCACTTCACCTTCACTAGTACAGTTCCTCTACGATTTTCTTTTTTTATATAACCATGATTTGGAATCTTACCAATGAAGGCGGAGGCTAGCGCATCCAGGCCTCCATGCCTGTTTGTCCGTGCACCAAGAACTGAATTTACGTAGACTACAGCAGAAGATTCGGAAAAGCCAACTATTTCCCCTTTTTCAGGTATATTTCCCACTTGTGGTAAATATGGCACGCAGGTACACCAGGGCTTAATTCCAAGTTTTCCATAAGCTTTACATAATCTCAATTGGTTTTCAGCAAAATCTTCAGGAATACCTAGCTCTTTCCACGTGTCTAAAGGCATTCCTGCGGGATTGAGGGTTGCAAGAGTTTTCACTCTTACTTTTTCTTCAGCTATGTGTTCTACCAAGTCCAGTGTTGGTTTCCCTGCGGTCTTGAATGATACTCCAGCGATCTGCGATTTCGATATTGGAATTAGTTTGTCCGCATTTTCAAAGTCACCGATTTTCGTTAATAGTCTTAAACTTCTCTCCAGAATCACACCATGCTCTCCATCTAGAATCTTTTCTTCCTCTTTTGTAAGATGCATCTTTTGCTCTCCCTTGTGATGTTATAACATTCATTTTAGACTCTTGAACGGTTAGCTTAATAATTCTTCTAGTTTTCTCTTCAAAGGTATTTTTGCTTTTTCGAAGGCTTCTTTTTTTCCTTTGACTGTTGCGTCAATTATGATTTTTGCGTGCGGGAGTTTGATGAATTGATTGTTTACCTGTCTTATATTACTGTGGTCAAGAGAGGACCCTCTTGCGCCCTTAATTATTGTATAGTCTTCAGGAGGATAGGATCTTTGGATTATAGCTTTTTGGACTTCAAGATAATTTGTGACATCTACATCCTCATCGACAATAATTACACTTTTCAAACTACTGTGTCCATGTAATGCGGCTAAGCCCACCGTCAATGGTTGTTCTTGATTGCGTTTTACGATACTTATAGCAACTTCTAACCATCCTCCCCCAGCAGGTGTCATGGAGATTCCGGTTATTTCTGCATGTTTACTTGTCGCTTCAAAAATTGTTAGTTCTCTTGGTAAACCCATCAACAAGGCGTGCTCACGTCCAGCAGGCAAAAGTGCTTGATAAATCGCATCTTCACGTCTAGTAATTGCACTCACTTCTATTATTGGTTGATCTCTAATGATATCTGTCCCGATTAATTCTACAAAGGGTCCTTCTTTTGCCCTTTCTTTTGGCAAATTTTTCCTTCAAGAACGATCTCTGCATTTGCAGGAACTTCAAGGTCAACCGTTTTACACTTTACCATTTCAATAGGTTTGCCTTTAAGCGCAGAGGCAATCTCTAACTCATTAATATCTCCAGCAGAAATGGCGGCAGCCAAAAGGATGGGTATTTCAACACCTATCATGATTGCAATTTCTAACGGCTTATTTTGTTCTTCAGCGCGTCTATAAAAGAGATCGAGATCTCTTGCTTCAACAAGCCTTGCAACAAATCTGTCAGGCGCAATGGGAAACATCCTATGGAATGAGATATTCGGTCTCTTCGTTTCAATATCTTTCGCAACAACAACAGCACTTGTTACGTAAGGGGCTGGTTCTTTATCCCAATGTCTTAAAATAGGTAGTTCTTTCAAAATTTCAAAATCTTCTTTTACAACTTCTTGAACAAAACCATTTTTGACAATTTTTGTTGGCATCGGATTTTTTATTGCATTCATAATATGAGGCAAAATCTCTTCTTTTGGAATGCCCAAACCAAGGGCTATCTTATCACGTGAATTCGTAATACCTGCTGCAACCATCATTGATTTATTTCCGTCATGATTTATCACATTTTCAAAAAGAACAGCGTAATCCCCGTCATAATGTTTAATTACAGCAGGAATTTCAAATTCTACTGATAGTGGGTTTTTTATCCTCTTTAACAGGTCTTTTTCTTCTAATTGCTTCAAGAAATCCCTAAATGAATCAGCTAGATTTATCATAATTATTTCCCCATCTTTTGAAGAGGTTGTGAGGGATATCAAGTTGGTCAAGAATTTTTCCTACTATAAAATCAATTAAATCTTGAAGAGTTTTTGGGTCATGATAAAAAGCTGGCATTGCAGGTAAAACAATAGCTCCTGCTTTTTTTACATTTAATAAATTTTGTAAATGAATGAGGTTTAACGGTGTTTCTCTTGGCACTAAAATCAGTTTTTTCTTTTCTTTTAACATACAGTCAGCAGCTCTGGTGATCAAGTCTGATGCATAGCCGTGTGAAATACTGGCTATCGTTTTCATTGAACAGGGACAGATAACCATTCCATTAATTGGGAATGATCCACTTGCTAAGCCAGCAGCTATATCATTGGACTCAAAACTCTGGTCTGCGAGCTTAGCTACATCTTCCACTTTCATATCTGTTTCAACATCGATAACTTTTCTTCCAGCCTCAGAGGCAATAAAAAACGTTTTAACAGAAAGTTCTTTTAGAATTTCCAAAAGGCGAATGCCATAAGCAACTCCAGAAGCTCCAGTTATCGCAACGCAAATCTTTAAACCTGATTTATCTTTTTCACCTTTCATAGGATCACTTTTCTCGCAAATTTTCATCCTTTTTTGCCTATCAGTACATATTATATTTATTCGTGATTTGCGCAAATTCTTTTTTTGGGTTTCCCTGTTTTGTTGACATCTATCTTTTCTGATCAAAAATTCAGAAAAGGATTTTAATGATCAAAAAAATTCTCGTGATAAGTTAAATTTAAGTTAATGAGTTTAATGTATTATCTTTTTGAAATTTGGCTTCCCGATAGATTTGGTCGGAAAGTTTTTACGAGCTTGGATATTTAAATTCACCTGTGCACCTTGAGATGGTTTAATAAGAGGAAGGACTTGTTATGGCCCAATTTGTTTATTCGAATGTAGAGAAGGAGATGGAAGTCTACGGATATGAATCTGTGATCAAAAGCCACTGTCGTATGTGTCATGGCGGTTGTGGGGTTTTGGTCTATACTAAAAACGGCAAAGTTGCAAAAATTGCTGGTGATCCTGACTGTCCCATAAATCATGGTACGCTTTGCAGCAAAGGCATTGCATCTGCTCAATTGGCCTACCATCCGGATCGCTTGACTTATCCAGTCCGAAGAATTGGGCCAAAGGCTAGTGGAAAATGGGAACGTATTTCTTGGGATAAAGCATTGGACACCGTTGCAGAACGGATATTACATTATAAAAAAGAGTTTGGGGCTGAATCCATTGTCATGGGTTACGGAACAGGAAGGGAAAACGAAGCGGTGATCTATCG
>JAECRX010000288.1 GCA_016292335.1 Candidatus Sifarchaeum subterraneum
AGCACTGGCAACATGAGTGGATGCACCAAAATCTGGTTCGGCCATTGCTTTCGGTTTATCTTTTATGACTTGTATTCTACCAGGTACTCCTACTACATCATTTATCCCTTTCGCATCTTTTAGTGCCATGACAATATTTGAGGAAATTTCTGGAATCAGCTTGGCAAATTCTGGTGTTTTTTCAATAATTCTTACTGCATTTTTGACATTTTCAAGGACAACAAACTCTTCTTTAGCTTGTTTTTTTTCCTTGATCAAATCCTCAATGCATAAGGAACATTCGTAATCTTTAAGTGGCACTATGTCTTCGTGTATCTTGCAAATTGGCCCTCTATTTCTCAATCTAATACAAAGCCGGCAAATTCTTTTCATAACATCTATTTGGCCAATTTCTGAGTTTTTTATGTCAACAGCTAATTCTTCAGCTAATTTTTGTAGGAGAACGTCGGATTCTTCCATTTCTGATCTTTTTGTACCACTAATTTTATCTTTAGTATACAAATGAATCGCGGGTTGAGTGACACCTAGAAGACCAGCTACCTCTCTTTGAGTCATTTTATGAGTTTCTATCAAATTTTTAGCAATTTTTGCCCGAATAGTTGGTAATAAATGGCTAACAATAATTTCACAAGGTAACCGTAATTTAATCTTGGATGAGCGACCTGACAATTTTCATACACCATTACAAAGATTATGCAAGTCAAATAAGAAATTTCCCCAGGGGTTTATAAATCCCTGATCTAAGCCTTTTGTATCTGATTTTCTATCTCATAGGAATAAATGATTTGAGTCGGTAGTGTTAGAAATAGCGAATAAACTGAAATAAATGATGTTTCTCCCGTAGCATGGGTAAACCCACCTCAAATGTTTTTGACCCGACCCTTTTTTAAATAAATAGCGAGCTAAAAGATACACCAACTTGTCAGTGAGAGAAATCGCTTGTTTCAACCCTGTTTTTAAACATTCCATATCTATATCTCATTGGTGGATATACCCTACCTCGGGAGCTGCGGGTCGTGAGCCCTGTCTAAGTTATCTGATGGTGATACAGGAAACTTGCTCACTTGCCAGTGAGTGGTTATATGTTTAATTAGGCGATATGTTTCTCACCAAGTTCCTTAGCCCATTTCTGTCCTTCCCTTAGCTCATCAAAAAGAGCGTTAACAACTTCCTCTGTGTTCCATACTGCCTCTTGATATGAAGAGAAAATATCTAAGAGCCCATTCAACATGTTATTCATTATTTCGACTGCTTGAAAATATCGCGCTCTTTCTCTCTCTGATTCATTCTTCGTTTCTATCATACTTGCGTGTGCAAGAATTGCTTTTGAGAAATCTCTGAGCTTTTCACCTAATTTAGATAATAATTCTTCTTCTAACTTTGCTTTATTGATCACCTCTAAAGGGCTTTTAATTGGGATCTCCATACCATCAATATCAGTTACAAGAGTAATAAAATCTCCTAGTCGCTCACTCATAGTGTAAACTAAATCATAGACTTCATTTACTGCCAAGTTAAGTTCTTCTTGAATTCTTTTCTCGGGATTATTGATTTCTGCTTCATTTATCAATTTTAGGATTTTTCCTTTCAGACCAATCGAAATATCGTCGAAATTGTCGATATAGAGACCTCGTATTTCTTTTAATTTTTTTAACCACGTTCGCGTTGCGAACTCTAAACTTTTTTCTTTCCTCAATTGAGGGCTCATCTATTCTCAACTCCAGAAAAAGTAGTTTACTCTTTTCTCAAATAGGAAATTATTTTTTCTAGGGATTTACACTCTTGAAAATCATGAGAAAAAAGTGTAAACCCAAGGACTATATTATATCGATATATAATATTATTATTTCTGCTTCTTTAACCTTTCTCTAAATTTGGCAAACGCCAAAAAGATGCTTTATTTCATTTGGAAAAGATGGAACTTATTTTGGGGATTTGTGTGTAATTCAAAGGATGTAATAAAAAAAAGGAGTGTTTGTTTCTTGGTGTTATTTTTGTATTTTCTTTTTTTCAATCTGTAAGTTATGTTTGGCCGTAGCAATCATTCCGCTAATAATTAGTTTATCACAAATACGTGAAGATTAGATCGCATCGATCTTTTAGTGTTCTTCTTAGTCTTCCTCTTCTTCCTCTTCTTCCTCTTCTTCTACAATCGTTTCTGGGACTTCTGTTGGGGCTTCTTCTAATTCTTTAATCAATTCCCCAGAAATGAACGCCTGTGCTTTCCTTGGTCTGTATTCATCTCCACTGCCTATAAGTTGATATTGAATGACTATTCTCTGATCGGGTTCCACATCTCCTAATTCCCAAACAACGACATCATAGTCTTTTGCCTCTTCTCTGGGGATCTTGAGAAGATCAGCTAGCAAAGGATCAGCTTTTTCAAGATCAACAATACTGTAAGCCAGATCGATTAACTCTTCGACTGGTTCCACTGTTTCGATGGATTCTTTGGGTAATGTGAACAAATCGGGGATGATATCAGTGATAACTACTTTCTCAAGGAATCCTTCTTTTTCATCAATGCGCAACTCATCTGTTTTGGGGATCCTATTGTGGAACATGAGTTGAATCGTATAACTTCCCTTTTCTCCAAATGTAGGACGTACTTCTTTTCCAACCCGTAGTCTACGAGTTATGTGTCTAACAATAAGCTCTGTCAGTAGCTCAGCTGGAAATTCAGCAGAGATGGGCTCTGGGAAGGGAGGAAAGACATTTCCCATTATTTCAACTGGGGCTTCCAAGACAGGTGGAGTTGGTTTGATTTCACCTTTATCTGCAGTCAGAGGATATGAGAGTTTAAAGCTGCCTTCTGGACCGAGACTACCAAGTTTAGAATCTTTAAGATTCTCAAATGTGATCCTGATTTTCCTGTTTGCTTCGTCTATGCTTATGTCTGGTCGACCTTTTTCTTTTGCGTCAACACCGTTCATAAGTATAGAGATATCATCATCAGAGGGTGCGTTGAAAAACGCTGGTATTGTATCCTCGAAAACAATTTCATCAAAATCGCAACTACCTACATTACTTGCTTCTATTGTAGCCATCACTTCTGCTGGTCGATAGGCATCAAGCCTTGTTTTGTCAAACTCTTTATTTCCTGTTAGATATGCAACTGGGATTTCAGTAGGCTCAATGTGATATTCGCCTGTGAAATTTACTGAGGTGCTATATCCGACTGTAAAATCAATTTTTTTCTCGAAGATGGGAATGACACTCGACTCTACGATCAAATCATCGAAGACGATATATTCAGTTGTGTTCGCAGCTATCTCCACTTCTTCAGTAAGATCTGCTGTTTTATCAAATGTTCCATCAGGCTTCATATGGTAGATTTCCGCGTCATGGAGTATGACTGGGAATTCACTTTCGTTATCGAAATATACGGTGATATCCCATTTTTCGGGGTCATCTTCCCTTTCGTCTTTGTCAATATAGAAGAAGTTGCTGCTTAAGCCGTCGATTTCTTTAACCCTTAAACCAGATAACGTACCAGCTTCGGCTTCATACGTCAGAGTGAGACCGCCTGCTAGTGATATAGGCGTCGCTTCTTCCAAGACGATGTCATAACTGATCTTTAGGGATGTTGATTCACCAGCCCCCAGCTTATCCACCACCCAGTTAAGTGATCCATCCGCAAACGTGACCTTACCTGATTCAGGATCCCAAGACGGGGTTCCTAATTCTTCTGGAAGTGTCTTAGTTAATGAGAGGTTAGTAGCCATAGCTTCCGCTGATGGATTTTTTAACGCGATGTTAATCTCGGTAGCGATTGGGATACCCTTTACCAACATGTAGTGTGCCGTTGCCCCCTCGACAAGATATGTTAGGATCTTTTCATCAACTTCAACTAATGGTTCTTCTGTTTCAAGATCATATTCATATGTTTGGACTTCACCAGGCTCCAGTTCACTCACATAGATATGTTCGTCTTCTAAAGATGTATTTTCAATGTTTTCCAGATACAAATCAGAATTCCAGATTCTGTCCTCAGTCCCGGTATTTTCTACGTTTATTTCTCCGCGTATTTCTTCTTTTTCGAAAGTGCCTTTAACTGAGCCATCTTCGGGATCTACTTCGGTTTCTTTAAGCACCCATTTTTCACTTTCAACCACTCTAACAACGAGTTCTTTAGCACCTTCTCTTTTCTTTGCCTCTTCACCTCTTGCGACAATCTCGAAGTCACTCAAGTCTTTTTCCCTCACTTTTGATTGATAAATTTTCAATTTCTTATCAATGATTTTTATTTTTAATAAAAAATTGATGGTGTCATCTTACTTATATTTTCTTTTGGAAATGAGTAAAAAAATATCAATAATTTTGACATATCTGAAATTTTTCGTTTGTTAATTAACCAGAGTCATCAGGTGGGAATCTCCTCGGTTGCTGTTTCTGGAGCCTCTGCTATCTGAATTCCTTTTCTTCTTATCCGATGGCACACGGAGCTCCAGAAACGTCCCTAAAATGGAGAGGCTTGATGCCAAGCCACGAAATATTTGATTTCTGAAAAAAACAGCACTTTTTTGCTCGGAAATGGAAACTCAATCAGGGGAGTACCATTATAGACAACATGGGAGGATCAATAGATTTTTAGATTATGATAGAATAACAATAGAGGATTTCAGTCGCCTTTTGTAAATAACTTAGAGACTTAAAGTAATCTG
>JAECRX010000289.1 GCA_016292335.1 Candidatus Sifarchaeum subterraneum
GGAGTTAAATCTGATAAGATGCCAAAAGGTATCAGATAATTGATAAGAGAACCTAAATTCGGGATTAAATCCAAAGAAATCACCTAATCAATATTTTAACTCATGTAGATCACCGCAAGGAAACTCCCTCATTTATGGGGGAGAGAATTGCGAAAAAGGACACAGGTTTGACCGATTCGATGAGTTGGACGTTTTTCGGAGAGGCAGCCGTCCGTTTGCCATCTATGTCGTATTGCAAATATCCGTTCTTCCGTATTGCGTTGATGTATGCTACTCCCCGCTTCGTTCGGATCAAGTCCCCTCTACGGAATCCATGTTTGCTCTTGTTCCGTCCGTAACTGCGTCGCACATGTCCCTTCTGAAAATTGGCGAGATGCAGTTGCCGGATATTCCTGCGTCTTGTCTGAATCTGATACAAGGGGCATTCGTTCACGAAATTGTTTCCGCGGCACACCATAGCGATAGCGTCGTTGCAATGCGTTTTTTCCAACCTCACCGTTTTCCGCCAGTGTTTGGTCTCCCAGCCGGCTATGACCACTACGGGCGCGATCTCGCTCAATCTCTCCTTCAACCAAGCCTTGCCGATGTGTAGGTGGGCGGGATATTTGAACATCTTCCCCTTGATGTCGGGATAGCCAAACTCTTCTGCCGTCCTGTTCCCCTTATCATCGTTACAGTTCCAACAGGCGACAACCAAGTTTTCAAAGGCATCGCTCCCTCCTCTGGACTTTGGGATGATATGGTCTACCGTCATTTTCTTATGTTTCTCACCGCAATACTGACAGGTGTATCGGTCTCTCCACAGCACTTTGTGTTTTTTGTCCTCCCACTCACAGTCAATTGGGCTTTTTTGGTATTCTTCGCCTTCTATGTGGGGATTCTGTATCTTTCGTATATCGAAGTTGGCTTCTTCATAAACGATCTTAGAGATGGGTAAGTATTTAGCTATGGTATTGACCACCCGCCATATCTGCTCCTTTTTAGTTCTCGGTGTGGGAGGTAGTCTACCGTTTCTTTTAGCAGAGCCTCTGTTGTGGTATCTCGGCTTCCTATATCGTAATTTAGATCGTCTATTTCTGCGTAGCACTCTTTGAAGTTCTTTTTTATTCTTGACGTCGTTTCTGAGCAATAATTCCCCTTTAATCAGGACTTCATCAGAGTGTCCTTGTGTTCCCTTTCGAACAGCTGATATTCCAACTTTTTCAAAGCCATCGTCTATACCTACTTCTACGGCCTGTAAATATGGATCTTCGATTTGATAGTTTAATTGGATGGCAAATGGAGTCCTTCTGTATACTTTCGCTTTCCCCTGTTTTAATAATAGCCTAGCAATTACAGATTCACAAGGCATTAGGGGACTTCCATCTTTATTCCTTACAAATACTTTCATGTGAAACCTCCTAGGAGGTAAATACTCCCCTTGAAATTGTTCCCAAGGGGGTTAGGTTGCTCTTCGCCAATGTCGAGGGAGGTCCAAGTTCTACAGATGTTGCCCCGTGTCGCCACAAGGGTAGTAGCCATCTCGGTGCTAACGATAGCTTTCGTCCCATAGAACTTGCAGAGCTTGGGACTAGGGCGTGCATCCCAAGGTGCTACTTTAGCCTTCCCCTCTGACGTAGTTTTCATGCCTTACGCCTCCATAAGACATACTCACTCAGGCTAGTCTCAAGCCCTGTCCTTTAGGGCGGGGTTCTTGACATTCTTAAGCTGTCTTGCTATTTTTTCTTTTACTTCCATGGGATCACCTAAAAGGTCAATCCATTCCTTAAAACCTTGGATAAAAAGATATCAGAAGCTCGTTTCTCGTAATATCGACGATCTAAGTATTTTGCCATAATTAAAACTTCAACATCGATCTTTTTTGTCTCATTTCTAACGAAAATGGGATTATTTGCTTTTATTATCTCAAAATTAAGAGAAATCGAAGCATCGTTCATGATTATGAGGTCTAATTTGTTAGTTTTCAAAACAGATGTGATATCACTTATCAGCTCTAGCCTCTTTTCAAATCTTTCCTTTTTACTTAAAATTTCTGTTAAATATACACCAAGGTCAATATCGCTTAATTTCCCTTCTTTACCTCTAGCTGCAGAGCCAAAAAGATAAGCAAGCTCTATGTAATCTTTTTTCTTAAAGAGATTTTTGAGATTTTCCATTTTAATCCCTTTTACTTTTTGAATTTTCCCAATTTATGTTTATTCTTCACAGTCCCAATTATTCAACCACTCATGATGAAATTAAAATATTTTTAGGAAGCCTTCCTGTAGCTATGAACATAGCATGAGATCAAGCTAGTGGCGAAACAGAAACCTGAATTTTGGTTTCAAAAATTTGTTCTCAAATTTCTTTCTCACGCTATTTTAAATAGTATGGCAATTTACTATTAAAGCCTAAGAGTGAAAAATTATGAGGGGTTAAAAGATACATCCGTATCATCACACTTAGATCCCATAATCTCTCTTTCTCTGTTACACCATGAGGCCATTGTGATATCAGGATAATTCTTCGATAGATTGTTGAAAGGAAAGATGAGAAGTTAGACTTATATTATTATCAACGATAATCCCTCTAACTCAGAAAATATAAAAAAACCCATTTTTCGCACATCTTCAAATCTGTATAGTATTTTTTGTTAGCAATCTTGCAACATGAGAATAATTTATCTAGATATTCGTAGAGAAATCAATCACAATATTGTTTACATTATTAAAAATACGAGGAAAATAGGATAAAAACAACTAAACAAAAGGTGGTTAAAATTCAAGAATTTGGTTTGACAGACGAGCATTTAGAATTTCGAGAAAAGGTACGCGAATTTGTCCAAAAGGAAATCGCCCCCTACGCAAAAGAACACGATGAAAAAGGGGAATACCCTTGGGAAGCTATGAAAAAATTGGCTAAAGAGGGATACATGGGTACACCCTTTCCAGAAAAATATGGTGGTCAAGGTAAGGATTATATTTGCTATGCAATAGCTACAGAGGAAATATCCCGTGGCGACGCCTCTGTAGGACTAAATGTAACAGCACAAATATCACTTGTAGGGAATCTGTTCTATCAATTTGGCACTGAAGAAAATAGACAAAAATGGTTAGTACCTTTGGCCAAGGGGGAAATGATAGGAGGATTCGGTTTAACTGAACCTGAAGCCGGATCAGATGCGGGCAGATTACAAACAAAAGCAGAATTAGACGGTGATGAGTGGGTAATAAATGGTCATAAGCGATTCATCCTACATGGAAGCATGTCCGATTACTACGCTGTATATTGTGTAACAAATCCTGAAGAAAAATTATCCAGGAGAATTTCGGTGATCGTGGTTGAAAAAGATACCCCTGGACTATCGTTCCCGGTCATTGAAGATAAAATGGGATTAAGGGCAACAGTCGTATCTGAAATCAAATTCGAAGATGTCCGAGTGCCTAAAGAGAATCTTATAGGGGAACAAGGAAGAGGGTTTATATACGCCATGCA
>JAECRX010000006.1 GCA_016292335.1 Candidatus Sifarchaeum subterraneum
AAAAGAATCTTTAAAATAATCGTCGTAGGAGATGGCGCTGTAGGTAAAACTTCATTAGCTAGACGTTTTACAACAGGTTCTTTTACAGAAGATTATAAAATGACGATTGGTGTTGGTTTTTTTGTGAAACAGTCAACTATTCAAACCTCTTCTGGAGAAGAACAAATCACACTCCAGATTTGGGATACTGCCGGGCAAGAAAGGTTCTCGTTTATTCTTGATACATATTTCCGCGGTGCAAATGGTGGATTACTCGTTTATGACGTCACATACAAGTCAAGCTTCGATAGTTTATCGAATTGGCTTGAACAGATTGTCAGAAATTGTGAAGGGATTCCCATTATAATGGTGGGAAACAAAATAGATCTAGAAAGAGAAGTATCATTTGATGAGGCACAAGAATTTGCTACTGAACATGAATTTGATTATGTTGAGACCTCTGCAAAATCCGGGGAAAATGTAGAAGACGTATTCGATATACTTACGAAAAAAATAATGGGCCATCTTAATCTCTGAATCACACGAGGTTTTTGATAGAATGAAATCAGTAATTTTAGCAGCAGGAAAGGGAACTAGACTTCGTCCACTTACTTATGCAATCCCAAAGCCTGTTTTACCGGTTGCAGGGCGGCCAGTTATTGACTATGTTGTAGAAAATGTCCTAACATGTTCTGAAGTTGATGAAATAGTCATTGCTTCCTCCCATGAAGGTTATGACGCATTCGAAAGATATATGACTTATAGAAAGTATTCTCGTGATGTAAAAATTGAAATTGTTGAGACAAAAGGCTGGGAAACAGGAGGAGATCTTAGAATCTGTATAGAAGAAGCAAATATTGACGATGCTTTTATTGCCTGTAATGGAGATACTATTACCTCGATTGACATAGACCAAATGCTTGAGTTTCATAAAATTTTAAAGGAAAAACAAGGAACGACGGCAATTTGTGCACTTTTTGAAGTTCCAGAAGAATCTATTTCCAGATTTGGAATAGCTGAGTTGGATGAAATTCATATTATAGAAAGAGATAAATGTTACTCAACTCTAATAAAAAACTTCGTTGAAAAGCCGACTGGTCGAATATCCTCACGTTTAGCTAATGCAGGCTATTATATTATTGATAAAGAAGTTCTTGAACGAAAAGACATTTATTTACCTGCAAGTGTATCAAGACTGGAAAAAACCATGTTAGAAAAGCTTGCAGAGGAGAAAAAATTAGCTAGTTATGTTTTTTATCCCCCCTTGTGGTTAGATATCGGAACATTTGAATCCTACGTTGAAGCTAACAAAATGATAATCAATGGAAAAGGAATAATACCTCCCCCATTAGACTATCATTCAGAGAGAAAATGGTGAAATACTCACTGAAAAGCAGAAAACTTCCCTTATCAGTATCGCCCCCTTAAATTTTCTGCCTATAAGAAACCTTCTATACGGTGGATTTGTCATTCAAATTGGAAAATTCTCTTTTTAAGGTATAAAAACATCCATGGTGCGAAAAAAATAGAATCTCGGAAAGGTATGGAAACTTAAACCGCTTATGGAAGAAATATCATAAAGAAGAGGAAAAAAGAATGGGGGATGATATACCATCTCTTGCCACTATTTTTAACAAAAATATAGCAAAAAACATTTATTTAGATAACATGAACTAACATAAATATAGAAAGTTTCATAAGAACGAAAAAACCTCTAAGACCTTCCCCCATGTGTGAGAATAAATGCCGAATTTATTCCCTATTTGCTTTGATATCACATATAATGCAAGCCATGGGTTTTCTTCTCTGTTCTTATTGGAGATTGCTAAGAATACTCATCTACTTACTTGGCCTAGATCTTATGCCAGATTGTTCGCCTATATCTTGTTCTAACGTATTTTGGGGGAAAGGTCAATAATTCCTATATGAACGGGGTGCTAAATGATTATGAAGTTACTTACTGAGGGGAAAACGAAAAAAGTATTTTCCACTTCGAAGGATGATGAAGTTCTACTCTTCTTTAAAGACGATATAACTGCGTTTGATGGAGTAAAGCATGATGTACTAAAGGGCAAAGGTTTTCTGAATGCTTCCATAAGTGCCGCTCTTTTTCAGGTTTTGGAATCTAATGGATTTAAAACACATTTTGTCGATTTTATACCCCCAAACATTATCATTGCAAAAAAGCTTCAGATGATTCCGCTTGAAGTTGTCGGCAGAAATATTGTGGCAGGCTCCCTTACAAAGAGAATTCCGCTTGAGCCCGGAATAAAACTTAATTCACCTATTTGCGAATTTTTTCTAAAAGATGACAACCTTCATGATCCTTTAATTAATGATGAACACATTTGTAATGTATTGCAAATAGTTAACCATGAAGAAATTGAATATATGCGACAAACTGTAAAAAAAATCTGCAAAATCTTGGATAAATATTTCAATGACAGAAAAATCACATTAGTAGATTTCAAGATAGAATATGGACGATTAGACGATCAAATCTATGTTGGGGACGAGTTGAATGGCGATTCAATGAGATTATGGGATGCTGACGGAAAAATCTTGGATAAAGATAGATATCGCAAAGATCTAGGAGATGTTATTGAAGGATATATTGAGATGTATCGTCGAATAATTGGAGAAGAGGGTTTAGATGAAATTTTTGGTTGAAACCATAATCGAGAACTTGCCATTGGCACGAAATCCAGAAGGAGAAACGATACTTCGTGAGCTCGTTCATCGAGGTGGATATAAGGATCTTGTTAGTGACGTTAGATCTGGCAAATACCTTAGATTTACCGTTGAAGCTGACCATTCAAACGAAGCAAAGGAAATTATTTTCGACTTATGCAACAAATTGAGAATTTTCAATCCAATAGTTCATAAATTCACTATTTCAAAGGTCGAAAAATTATGAAAGTTGCTGTTATTCAATTTCTTGGATCAAATTGTGACCTTGATAGTGTGTGGGCCCTAAGACAAATTGGTGTGACTACAGATCTAGTATATTACAAGGACTTTGAAGAAATCTACTACAAGTATGATGGTATATTAATTCCAGGTGGATTCAGCTGGGGAGATTATCTGCGTGCAGGGGTAATTGCTGCCAATACTTCTTGTATGAAATTAGTTTGCGAACTATCTGAAAGTGATGTTCCAATTCTCGGTATCTGTAATGGTTTTCAAATACTCACGGAAGCTGGATTACTGCCCGGTGCATTAATTAGAAATGATTCACTCAGTTTCATCTGTAAGTGGGTTACTATCTCAGTAGAATCAAAAAAATCGGTTTTTACAAAAGATTTGGTGATAAAAAGTCAATTAAAAATGCCTATCGCACATGGCGAAGGAAGATTTGCCACCGATGACCTGAATAAGCTCTATAAAAATAATCAGGTTGTTTTCAAATATCTAGGCGAAAATCCCAATGGAAGTATGGATGCGATAGCAGGAGTGACCAATTTAAACGGCAATGTTTTGGGATTAATGCCTCATCCAGAACGCGCATCTGATAACATAATCGGGGGAAAAGATGGCTTAAAAATATTAAAATATTTTTTAACGTAAATTGGTGAAAGAAAAAATGAATAACTTCAACGAAGTTGAAGAAGGCATGATAAGTGTTATGCACTCCGAACATTGTAGTTACAAATCTTCTCGCCCGATTCTCAAAGCTTTTTCTCAAATAAAATCAAAACGTGTCCTAATTGGTTTAGAACAAGATGCCGGCGTTGTGGATATTGGTGATGGATACGTTGTAGTTTTCAAAATCGAATCACATAATCATCCAAGTTCAATCGAACCTTTTCATGGTGCAGCTACTGGAATAGGAGGGATCATCCGAGATATCTTATGTATGGGAGTCCGCCCTATTCTTTTGCTGGACCCTCTCCGTTTTGGCTCTCTTGAAAAACCGCATAATCGTTGGCTAATGAAAGAAGTCGTCGGGGGAATCGTAAATTACGGGAACTGTTCCGGAATACCCACTCTTGGTGGTGACATTGAATTTGATGAGTCCTTTGATACGAATTGCTTAGTAAATGTTGCTTGTGTCGGTGTTGGAAAAGTAGAAAATATTAAACCAAGCCAAGTAAAAGATGTTGGAGATTTACTGATCTTAGTTGGCACCACAGGGAGAGATGGAATCCACGGTGTTACATTTGCCAGCCGTGTTATAACTGAGGAATCAGAGGCAGACCGACCTGCCGTTCAAATTGGTGATCCCTTCGCCAAGAAAGTATTAATTGAAGCAACATTAGAAGCAATCGAAACTGGATTTGTCAATGGATTAAAAGATTTGGGCGGAGGCGGCCTAACTTGTGCCACTTCTGAGATGGCGGGGGCGGCTGAAAAAGGTGTAGAAATTCATTTAGAAAAAGTTCCTCTTCGCGAAGAGAATTTATCACCCTATGAGATTATGATAAGTGAAAGTCAAGAACGTATGCTGTTTTGTGTTGCACCTTCAGGTAAAGAAGCAATTTCCAAAATTCTTGATAAATACAATTTATCATATGCTTGTATAGGTCATGTAACCGATACTGGAAGAGTCTTAGTTTTCAATAATGGAACAAAGGTTGCTGATCTACCCGCAAAGTTGTTAAGTGATCCACCCGTTATACATCGAACGAGTTCAAAACCAAAAATTCGAGAAATTTCGACTTCCAATGTTTATGCTGCTGATCTTCCTATATTAATCGAGAAAAAACTTTACAGTCTTTTAGAGTCAGGAAATATAGCATCAAGGAGATGGATTTACACCCATTATGATCATGAAGTAGGTGTTCGCACAATACTCAAACCCAACGTATGTGATGTAGCAGTTTTGCGGATTTTAGGAACAAAAAAGGCAATAGCCGTAAAAAGCTTTGGAAATTCTGTACAAACTTATTTGTCCCCCTATGACGGTGCCGCTGGAGCTGTTGCAGAGGCATGCCGATATGTTGCCTCTGTGGGCGCTAAACCCGTAGCTATGAGTAATTGCTGCAATTACGGTAGCCCCGAAAATCCAGAAGTTTTCTGGGAGTTTAGTGAATCTGTCAGAGGGATGGTAGATGCCTGTAAAGTGCTGGATACTCCATGTACGGGTGGTAATGTCAGTTTCTATAATGAAGATGAAGAAAATGGAATCATCATTAAACCATCTCCTGTTGTAGTGATCTTGGGTGTTTTAGAGGATCAAACAAAAGCTGTTAGTATGAACTTCAAGAATCCTGATGATTCAATAATTGCAATCGGAAATACAGTTACTAGGCTTGATTTGCAAAGAGAAAAGAAAACCATCGACATGATAGTGGAATTAATTGATAAACGTTTATTGACAGCAAGTATTCCCTGTTCACGTGGTGGTTTGGGAGTATCTGTTGCCAAGATGTGTATAAGTGGGGATGTTAGTGCATTAATTCGAATTCCCTTGATTCCTAGTTATGATCATATGAATGAATATGAGCTATTGTTCGATGAAAGCCATTCAAGATTTATGGTTTCAGCAAGTGAAGATAATACGGCTGAAATAATCAAATTTACAAAACAAAAAGAAATACCCGCGAGAATAATTGGAAAAACGAACAATTCACAAGAATTAGCTTTTGTTGGTAATTTCTCAAATACTTTAGATACTATCAGATTCCATTTGCCTGATCTTAAAGAAAAATGGGAAAAGACATTCCCTTCCATGTTGGGATGACTATGTGTGGTATCATTGGTTTAAGAAACTCCGAAGAGGTTGTTACACCTCAAATTTATTACGGGTTAATATCTCTTCAGCATAGAGGAAGTGAAAGTTCGGGAATAAGTATTTTTGACGGACAGAAAATTATTACGCATAGAGGTATGGGATTAGTAAGGAATGTCTTGACCAAAGCTATTTTATCTAAAATACAAGGGAATGTTGGAATAGGACACTGTAGATATTCTACTGCGGGGAAAAGTAGTATTTCCGATGCCCAACCAATGCAAGCGAGAGTAAATGGATGTTGTAAGTTCTCAATTGCGTTTAATGGGACAATTTCTAATTACCAAAAATTACGAAAAGATCTCATCAATCAAGGATTGTCATTCAAAACTATGACTGATACTGAGGTTCTACTTCGTCTTTTAAACATTGAACTAAGTAAGAAAGATATTCCCGATTCTATTGAATCGGTTATGCAACGATTAGATGGGGCTTACTCGGTTATCATGGTTACAGACGAAGGAAAACTAGTTGGATTTAGAGATCCACTTGGCTTCAAGCCCTTATGTTTCAATAATGATGGCTTTTCTTCAGAAAATGTTACTTTTGACTCATTAGAAGCTAAAGATGTTGTTCCAGGGGAATGTATTGTAATAAGTGATGAAGTAAAGAGGTATCAAATTCAGTCCTCCGAAAGACATGCCCATTGTCAGTTTGAGTGGGTGTATTTCGCACGACCTGATAGCATCTTAGAGGGAAAAGAGGTTTATCAAGTACGGGAAAGACTTGGCCGCATATTGGCAAAAGAACATCCTATTGAAGCTGACCTAATTACTAGTATTCCAGATGGTGGCCGTCCAGCAGCTATGGGCTATTCCCTTGAAAGTGGGATTCCTTACATCGAATGCATAGCCAAAAATGGATTTTCCGGTAGATCGTTCATATTACCAAGACAGAAAGAGAGAGAAGAAATCGTTCGATCTAAATTAAATCCCATTAAAAGCGTTGTAAAAGGTAAGAGAATCATTATTGTCGATGACTCTATAGTCCGAGGGACAACTACGGCCCATGTGATCAAATCTATGCGGGAAGCTGGTGCAAAAGATGTCTTTTTATGTGTAAGTTGTCCCCCGATTCGATTTCCATGTTATGCAGGAATTGACTTTCCATCAAGAAAGGAGTTGATTGCTGGAACAAGAACGATTTCTGAGACACAACAGAAACTCGGGGTTGATTTGCTGATTTACCAGTCAATTGAGGGATTAGTTGAAGGCATATCTTTGCCACGAAATGAATTATGTTTGGCGTGCTTAACTGGAGAGTATCCTATGAGAGAAAAACCTACAATATATGAAGAACGATTTGAAGAAAGGTGAATTTACAATGGCTGGACAGTGTGGAATATTTTCATTTTCCGATGATTGGGAAGTTGCAAGATTTTTGTATTATAGTCTACTTTCTTTACAGCACAGAGGAGCTGAAACAGCAGGAATAGTTACTTCGGATGAAGAATCTATTTACGTCTACAGTAAAAAAGGTAGAGTTGATGATGTCTTTAGAGATGAAGAGCAAATAAAAACGCTCAAGGGCTGGTATGGTGCTGGTCAAGTAGATTTAGATCATAAATCAAAATTGCCTTTCAGCAATGGTGAAATATCAGTGTGTTTCAGTGGAAGAGTATTTGATTATGACGGAGAGAAAATAGATAAATACGATGATGTCCAGCTCATAAGCGAAGAAATTACAAAAGAATATAAAAAGTGCGACGCGATCGGATGTCTAAACAATGTGACTGAAAAAATCAACGGAATTTATTCAATTATTGCCGTCACAAAATCTGGAGATATGTTGATTGCTAGAGATTCCTATGGGGTTCAACCACTTTGTTTAGGCTCATTAAAATTTAATTTTGGAGTGGTATCGAATGAAAGTGCAACATTAGATGTTATAGGTGCTGATTTTACAACCGATATTGAGCGTGGAGAAAACCGAATAATAAATAGATATACAGTAGATAAATATGTAAAAAGAGAAAACTGTAATTCCGCTTTCTGTTCCTTTGAATACGTATATTACGCGCGATTAGATTCTATAATAAACGGTATTTCCATCTATGAGTGTAGACGAAAAATCGGTTGTGAATTAGCTAAACAAGATGATATTGATGCTGATGTGGTAATAGGTGTTCCTGAAACTGCTTTACCCTTTGGAATGGGATATTCAGAAGAAACAGGTATTCCCGCACACCTTGGGTTCGTCCGTACGGGTATACATGTGAGAAGTGCAATCAAACCAACACAAACTGAACGTCTCATAGGAGTTCAGCTGAAACTAAATCCAATAAGAACTCCCGTGAGAGGGAAAAAGGTGATCTTGATAGACGACAGTGTCGTTCGAGGAACAACTATGAGAAATATCGTATACACATTAAGACTGCGTGGAGCACGAGAAGTTCATGTGAGAATTGGATCTCCTAGAATTGTTTCACCATGTATTTATAGCGATTTAGTTCCTGTTAAAGATGAACTAATTGCTGCAGATCTTACAGATGAAGAAATAACCGAAGTGATAAATGCAGATTCATTCTCATATTTGTCTCTGGAAGGACTAGAGAGAAGCATAGGATTAAGCAGAGACAAACTATGTGCTGGATGTTTCACAGGAGAATATCCTATCTCTTGGAATGGAGAGTAATGATATGAAAATTCTAACTATTGGGAATGGAAGTAGGGAACATAGCATAGTAGAAAGTTTGGCAATAAGTAATATCGAACCTGTGATTTTCAATATTGGGTCTCTTATAAATCCAGGTATCTTGGAGCTCTGTGAGAAATCAGGTGGAAAAGTAGTTAGAAGTGATCCAAACGATCCTAAGAAGGTTGTCGAAATAGCAGAAAGTATTTCTCCTGATTTTGCGATTATCGGCCCAGAGGAACCGCAGTTCCATGGTGTTCCAGATGCACTTTTGGATGCAGGTATAGCAACGGTTGGCGCTACAGCAAACTGTTCAATGATTGAAAGAAGTAAAGCCTGGATGAGACGATTAATGTTCAAATATAAAATTGTTGGTCGTTTACGTTTCAAATCGTTCACAAGTGTGGAAGAAGCAATTGCTTATATCAATGCTTATGCGGAATCAATTGTCTTAAAGCCTGCAAGACAATCTGGAGGAAAAGGAGTAAGAGTAATCAGTGATCTGCAAGAATATTTGAAGAAAGAAAAAAGGGCTGTTAAGGAAAAACATGCAAAATATTTAATTGAAAAACATATGAAGCCTTATTCAGACATTGATGATAAGATCTTGATTGAAGAAAAAGTCAGTGGTACAGAATACACATTGCAGTGTTTTTCCGATGGTCATAGTGTCATACCCACACCACTTGTTCAAGACAATAAACCCGCATTCGATGGGGATTTGGGCCCTGAAACTGGGGGGATGGGATGTTGTTCTTATAGAGATACACTTCCTTTCATCACTAAAGAGGAAGTTGACGATTCTCTAAAAATCATTAAACAATCTGTAGATGCAATACAGAAAGAGACAGATGAAAAATATAAAGGTATTATCGCTGGCCAGATGATGTTAACTTCTCTTTGGGGTCCAACTCTGATTGAATTCTACTCACGTTTCGGTGATCCAGAAGGTGTCAATGTGTTGCCTATCATGAAAACTGATTTTGTCGAAGTCTGTGAGGCAATTATCTCTGAGAAGTTAAACAAAATTAAAATTGAATTTGAAGATCAAGCAACAGTTGTAAAAGCAATTGCCCCACGGGGATATCCTGACTATCGTGACCTAGCAAAAGGGCATCCTATATCTGTAGATCTTAAGCTACTGGAAAAGTATGGGGTGAGGCCCTATTATGGTTCAATTGATGTTGTCAATGGCTCATGGATTACCGGAGGAAGTAGGTCAATAGAATTATTTGCTAAAAGAGATACAATTGAAGAAGCTAATGAAGCTACAGAACGATGCATCCCAGCAGCAAAGTTACTAGATGGCCACCAGTTATTCCATAGAAGCGATATTGGAAGTAAAGAACGGTTACTCGTTGAAGCAGATAAAGCCAATCTGGCTAGAGAAATCTATCTATATCGTAAAGAACATAACTTAATTGGAAGAAAAGTTGATTGGATTCCGTTAAGAGGCAAAATTGAATATAAAGGCTAACTCTCATGAAAAGGTTGGCTATTCTTGCATCAGGACGTGGATCCAATTTTCAAGCTATTTTGGATTCCATAAAAGCGGGCAAAATAAAGGCTAAAGTCGCGGTACTATTTAGCAATAATCCTAATGCTAAGGCTTTAGAACGTGCAAAGAAGGAGGGAATCTCCACAGAGTGTATTGATTCAAAACCCTACAAAAATAAACGCACAGAATATGACTTAAAAGTAATGGAGGTTCTTCACAAATATGAGGTGGATTATGTCCTTTTAGCGGGGTATATGCGCATTCTAAGTCCCACTTTTGTAAACGCGTATAAAAATCGTATTCTCAATATTCATCCTTCTTTATTACCTGCTTTTCCCGGTATAAATGCACAAAAACAAGCATTTGATTATGGGGTAAAATTTACGGGTTGTACAGTTCATTTTGTCAATAATGTAGTCGATGGTGGACCTATCATAACTCAAACCGTTGTTCCTGTTTATGAAAATGATACTGTTGAGACATTAACCGATCGGATTTTAAAAGAAGAACACAAACTTTATCCTGAAGTAGTACGTCTTCTGATTGAAGGTAGATTAAAAGTTGTCGGACGCGAAGTTATCATTTTACCACCGAAGCGTTAAAATGCATGACAAAAAAAAGGAGATGATTAACAATAATTTCAATTGTTATGGGCAGCAAAAGTGATATGGATATTGCTAAAAAGGCAGAAAACATCCTAGACGAGCATGGGGTTCCATACGAGACGGTCATACTCAGTGCTCACAGAGAACCAGAAAAACTTAGAGAATACATTCAATCAACAGAGTCAAAAATTTTTATCGCAATTGCCGGACTCTCCGCAGCTTTACCCGGTTTTATCGCTTCTCACACAGAAAAGCCAGTAATCGGTGTTCCAGTTTCTGTCAAATTGGGGGGATTAGATGCCCTGCTTTCAATTATACAAATGCCTAGTGGAGTTCCAGTGGCTTGTGTAGGGATTGATAACGGGGTAAATGCCGCTTTATTGGCATTAAGAATTTTGGGTGTAAAAAAATGAGATATGCAGATGCTGGAGTTGATATAGAAAAAGAAAAGGAAATTGTGGGGCTAATAGGAAAACTAGTAACAAGAACATATAGATACAGGGATGGTAAAATTGGAGAATTAGTTGGAAAATATGGACATTATGCCTCGCTAATTAAAATCACTAAAGATCAAGCATTAGCGTTACATGTTGATGGTGTTGGCACTAAAGTCTTAATTGCGCAATTTTTGAATAAATATGATACAATTGGTATCGATTGTGTAGCTATGAATGTCAACGACTTGATCTGCATTGGTGCAACTCCTATCTGTATGCTTGATTACATTGCTGTCGAAAAACTTGATTCAAGAGTTATTGAAGAAATTTTCAAGGGTTTACTGAAAGGTGCGGAAGAAGCGGGAATCATGCTGGCAGGAGGAGAAACAGCAACTATGCCTGATGTCATCAAAGGTTTTGATCTTGCAGGGATGGGAATTGGCATTGTTGAGCTGAATAAAGTTATTTCTGGCGAAAAAATGAAACCTGGTGACGTTGTAATTGGTTTAGAAAGTAGTGGTATACATAGCAACGGATTAAGTCTCGCGAGAAAAGTTCTACCTCTTGAAGAATATGCCGAAGAGTTATTAACCCCAACCAAAATCTATGTTTCTGAAGTGCTTGAAACCATCCTAAATGTAGATGTTCATGGTCTTGCGCATATTACGGGGGGAGCATTTACCAAATTGAGTAGGATTGGCAATTATGCAGATGTTGGTTTTAGACTCAAGTTGCCTGATGAACGGCCTAGTATTTTTGATTCAATTCAGTCATTTGGTAATGTTTCGCCGGATGAAATGAGGAAAACATTCAATCTAGGAATCGGTTTTTGTATAATCGTTGATAAAAAAGATAAAGAATATGTAATGGATATTTGTAGTTCAAAAACATTTGAAATAGGTGAAATTATCAAAGGAAAAGGTGTAAAATTTGTAGACAGTTGAGATTAAATCTTAGCCCCTCCTCCATATATGTAGATACGGCTGGAGATGTTACCAAAAAGACTATTCGAAGATACATGGCACTGCAAAAACAAATGGTGATTTATACGAACGTTTTCCGCTGGGTTTTAATAATTTTTTAGTTACATGCGTTTGGTGATAACTTGTTTATTATTTATCAGTTAGCGAATTTATTTGCCAACGAAACATCTGATGATGCAATTGAAAAGACACGCATCTTTTGGGAGCATATCCTTCAACTTCCCACAACAGTGAAAATATGGATTGGTTCAGCACTTGAATTTTTCATTTATGTGGGATTCATTTGTTCGTCAGTAATGTTTTTAATAGGTATTATTGGAATGACAACAGATATGATTAATTATCACACTGCAAAAAAGTATTTGATAAATAGTGTCATACTCTTCTTCTTTGTTAGTTTTTTCTACATTACAACTTAGCCCTAAATTTTCTTTAGTTCAAATGAAAAAGTTGCAGAAAGCTTCTTCTTTATAAGATATGAAGACATCACTTGAAAAGGTTGAAATATTCAAAAAGAGTCCTATTTGCCAAAAAAACTTTCCTTTTGCTAAACTTATAGACCTGCGAATTATGGTTTTTTAGCCCTCTCTCAAGTGTAGGATAACATATTCATCGAAAAACAATTTTAAGCTACTCAAAATGACTGTTTATCGGAACTTTAAGTAAGTGGGACTTCTTGCAAAGCTTTGATGAAAAGTATAGGAATTTCTCAAAGAATCAAAAACACTGTTGAGTTTTGGAGGCATTTTAATTGAGCATATCACAAATAGAAGAATTAAAGAAAATATTTACTAAAATGGCTCTTAATGATTTGTTGGAAGTCAATTCATTATTAACTAACATGATCTCCGAAAGGTTGGTTGGAAAAATCAAAATAGAAAGAAAGAAAATTGAAAAAACAGAATTCAAGTATTGAAGAATAAAAAATACTAAAAAATTAACATAATTCTTTACTAGATCAAATTGACCTTCAAAGGTGGTTCTTTTGGCTATAACTCGTTACTCTTTTCCCGAAATGAGGAACATCTTTGAAGAAGAAAATAAACTTCAATTAATGCTACGTGTTGAAGCGGCTTTGGTAAAAGCTCATGCAACGGTAGGAAATATCCCTGAAACTATGGCAGGAAAAATTGTAAAAGAAATAACAGAAAAAGCGTCCATTGAATATGTGAAATTGAAAAGAGTTAAAGAAATAGAGCGTGAAATAAAACATGACACTATGGCGATGGTAAAGGCCTTATCTGAAGTATGTAGCGAGGAAACAGCCAAATATATCCATTTTGGAGCTACGGCCAATGATATCACAGATACTGCCCTTGCTCTACAACTTAAAGACGCATTAAAGATCATCCTAGAAGACTTAGACATGCTTTTAGATACTTTACTTGTTTTAGCAGAAGAACATAAAGAAACGGTCGCAATTGGACGGACGCATGGCCAAATGGGAATTCCAATTACTTATGGGTTAAAATTTTCTGTTTGGGCAATGGAGGTCGATAGACATCGACAACGATTGAAAGAATGTTCAAAACGACTTTTAGTTGGAAAGATGTCGGGAGCAACTGGAACTGCTGCATCTTTTAGAAAAAAGGGTATTTTGATTCAAGACTATGTTATGAAAGAGTTGGGATTAATATCTACACTTGCAACAACACAAATTATTCAAAGAGATCGCTACGCTGAGTTTCTATTAGATTTAACGCTTATTGCTATGACTTTGGAAAAAATTGGAAAAGAAATAAGAAATCTTCAAAGAACGGAAATTGGAGAAGTTGCAGAATATTTTGACATTAAGAAACAAGTTGGCTCTAGCACGATGCCTCATAAAAGAAATCCTTTTCAGATGGAGAGAGTTTGTGGGCTTTCCCGGATAGTAAAAAGTTATTCTTATGCTTCTTTAGATAACATACCTCTATGGCATGAGCGTGACTTAACAAATTCAGCTCCAGAACGATTAATTATTCCGCAATCATGCATTTTGATCGATTACATGCTCAAATTGACATCTAAAGTCTTGAATTCTTTGCAATTTAATCTAGAAAACATTGAAAAAAACCTTATTTCAGATAAAAGAAATATGTCTGAATCAGTTATGATTTCACTAGTTGAAAAAGGAATGGACAGGCAGGAAGCACACGAAATTATCAGAAAATTGGTGATTCAATCATCTATCGAAAAAGAAGATTTTGAACGACTTTTGATATCAGATGAAACAATTAGAAGATATCTAGATGAAGAAGAAATTCGAAATGCATTAAATCCAAAAAAGTATATCGGTACTGCAATAGAGAAAACAGAATTGGTGATTGAAAGGCTCAGATCTTCTTATTAGTTCTTCTTCTTTTACCAAACTGCCTAGAAAAAGGAAAAAGGTTTTATGGACTGATTTAGTCTTTTCCACTTTCTTGAGTTTTTTCTGAAGTATTTTGATGAATTCGTAAATAATCACTTACTATTTAAATCTGAGATGCGCCTTTTCAGGTAGAAGTGATAACACCATTTTTATAGTGTGCTTTTCTGGATGAGAATGATTAGTTGACAAGGTTTCTGGAGTAAAACCGAGTTTGATATAAAAAATCTTTGCGGGAATATTTGATGGCCGGACATATATGAAAATTTCATTACAACCCTTTTTTTTAAAAAATTCAATAGATTCTTTTGCAAGTAATGTTCCAACTTTTTGTCTTCGATATTGAGGATGAACTGCAAAAGAACTAATATATCCTGTCCTATGTGTTATTCTCAAATTTGTGCACGCTATTAGAAGATCCTCTTTTTCAATAACCAACCAATTTGATAATGGAGACTCCAGACCTCTCTCAACATATTGTTTCATTTCCCAATGTGTCTTTTCACTCAATGAATTGAATGAGTTTTTTAAAATGTAAATTACTTGATTCAAATCAGTATTGGGATTATAATCTCTAATTAGTTTGTTGTTAGTATATACAGAAAATATAATAATCACCAATTTTCTTTTCTACTGATGATACAATGCAATTTGATATTTTTTGGGGATATTTAATAGTTTTCACAAGTTTCTGCATTTTAAAACATCAAAAACTTTTTTGTTGCGCCTAGAAATCGATACGGATTTATTTGATTTTCTAAGATTTCTATATTGATTAGCGACATGAAGAATAAAAACATCGATTTATTATTAACATCTAACAAAACATTTCTAATCTATACAGACGTGAATCACATAACTGCTAACAAAACAATTAACTTGATGTTTCTCTTCTATTGTTTCTGGTGGTGGAGCAGGTGAAAATTACCAGAGAAAATTTGAGAAAAAATGAAATTACGCTAGTTCCAGAAAGCCTTGATGATTTATATCTACTTTACAACATCATCTCACCAGGAGATCATATTTACGGGAAAACTCTTCGTAGAATCAAGAAATCAAAAGAAGAGGGACGTGCAGATAAGGGCGAAAGAATACCTGTTTATCTAGGAATAGAGACGGAAGAAAGCACCTTTCATGAATATGCCGACTGGCTAAGAATAAAAGGAATAATCATCCATGGTCCAGAAGATCTTGTCTCTTTAGGTTCATACCATACTTTTAACATCAAAGCTGGTAAACAACTGAAAATAAGAAAGGATGAGTGGAAAGAATATGAACTTAAGCGACTAGATGAAGCTTCTAAAAAATCCGAAAGACCAGAACTAGTTATTGTCTCAATTGATATCGGCGAAAGTTGTATAGTTTCACTTAGTGAATTCAGACAAAAAACACATTTTCACATCGTAGAAAGTATTCCTAGAAAATCAGCTGCTCCAGCCCAGTATGAAAAAGTCCTAAGAGAATTTTTTGGCGAAGTCCTCAGGGCATTAAAACAAGTTATTGAATCTGAAAAAACGACTGCAATAATTGTCGCTGGACCAGGATTTACACCCTCCAACTTTTTGAAATTCATTAAAACCAAAGAACCAAATCTCTCAGAAAAAATAATCTTGGAAAATGCAAGCACTGGTGGCCCAACTGGAGTTCAAGAAGTTTTGAAAAAAGGAATTCCCGAAAAAATCGCTGGAGAACAGAGAATAATAAAAGAAATAAAACTTTTAGAAGAATTTATGAAAAGACTAGGAAAAGATGAAAGAACAGTAGCTTACGGTGAAGGGAATGTGGAAAAAGCACTTGATTTTGGAGCAATAGATACTTTAATCATCGCGGACACCTTTCTGAAAACAAGGGACATTGAGAGAAGGGAAAAAATTGATACATTGCTCAAGAGAGTGGAAGAAATGGGTGGGAAGTCAATTATTTTTAGTACACAACACCCCGCAGGTAAACAGGTTTTAGGTCTTGGTGGAATTATTGCTCTTCTGAGGTTTCCTGTTTATCTACAGGCTTAACGTAAGGATATTTACCAAAAAGTAGGTAAGCTTCCGACTGACCTCCTTTTTAGGAGAGATCATCCCAGTTCTGTCATTATAAAAAAAATTAGAAGAAGAATTGGCGAAAACAATCGACTCAGGTAGAAATTTCTCAGTAAACTCCCAATTCTTCGAATGTTGCAATCACTAAGCCAACAGGTTTCTTCACCACAGATCCCATCTTAGCTCCAATAAGATAAGCCGCTCCTTTCTCCGTAGCCAAATCGATGAGCCTTTGTGTGATGATTCCGTCAAAGATTACAGCGTAAATTTCGGGGCCATCCTGTATAATGTTTGTCAATTCACCAACTGGCACTCTATTTAGGAGTTCTAAATCCTTACTCAAAATTAGAGCTTCTGATGTTTCTGTTATTTCTTCAACAAATTCATACATGTTTTGAGGAATTAACATTAAATCTTCATCAACAGGCTGTTTGGGCTCTTCAATGGTTTTGACTTCGATTTTTTTGTCTTTTTCTATTTCATATGTTTTCTCTATCACTAACTTTGTACCTTCAAAAAGTTGTTCAACAGGCACACGATTCCTTAGCATTTTTATTATCTCTTTTCTTGATAAATCTTCAACTTCTCTATTTTGTGGTGCACGAGCTACATAATCAATATCAGCAACCTGTAAAAGTTCTTTTAGAATTAATTCTCCACCTCTGTCACCATCAACAAACGCAGTGGCCGTTTTTTTTGTCGACAACTGAACGATACTCTGAGGGATATTTGTTCCTTCAACAGCGATAACATTTTTGAATCCGTGCCTTAATAGGTTAACAACATCTGCACGGCCCTCTACTATGATCAATGATTCTGTTTCATACGCTCCCGGCCCAGCTGGTAATTCTTCCTCTCCATATTTGACGATGGACGCCATTCTGGCTTTCTTGGTAACATCTTCTGTAATTGTGCTGCTTTCTGGACTTATTTCATCTTCCCAGGAACGAAGTAATTCTGTTGCTCTATCGGTAATCTTTTTCCTCTTCTCCTCTCTTACATCCTCAATCTTTGTTAATGTAACTTTAGCTGTACAGGGACCTACTCTATCAACAGTTTCGAGAGCAGCGGCCAATATGGCTGTATCAACCCTGTCTAGGCTTGAAGGGATAACTATTGTTCCGTCAGACTTTCCTCCTACGCTTTCGATATTTACGCGAATTCGACCAATCCTTCCTGTTTTTTGAAGTTCTCTAAGATCCAATTCTTCACCTAATAATCCTTCAGTTTGTCCAAAAACAGCACCTACAACATCTGGCTTTTCCACGACGCCATCAACTTCAATTTTTGCCTTGATAATGTATTTTGTAGTAGAAAAATCAGGGTACTTTTGTACAACCACTGATTAACACCTCCCTAAATAGGTTACAAAGTCAATAATCACAAACTACTTATTTAGCAAAGGGGCAATAGAATTAATACAATCAGTCCTTTTGATTCCCTAAATACTTCGTTGAGCGCCTTTAAGATTATATTTCTTTTGGCAAAAACTAACTGTATTTACTGATACAGTCTGCCCTTCTTTATTACTTCTGTATTCGTATATAATCTTCTTTTTTGTATTGCTTCAAGAATCCATGGATTTTTGAAAATTTTAAGTTTTCTCCTCTTTTCTTTCTTGAATTTGAGAAGATTTTTTTCTATTTTTTTAATCGCTCTTTTTAAAGAATGTTGTGGGTAATAAAGGAAGTTTGCTGTCTTGTCGGCGAGCAGTTCACAAAAATGAGTTGGATAAACCACCTCTATTAACTGGTTTCATCTTGTAATTGTAAGCTGCTTCATTTCTTCCAATAGTTTTGCTGCTTCTATGTTCTTTTTGAAGTATTCTCTTACTGGGGCAAGTCTTTTAGAAATATTTGTTGAAGTTACATTTTTCAAATCCTGGGGATGTAATTTTCCATTTCGGTATAATTCCTTCAACTCACTGAAACTGTGAATCTCAATGGGGCCTCCATATCTCTGCTCTCTATCTATAAACAAAGTAAAATCTTCTTTACTAAAAAACAAAAACCTATTGATTTCAACTATAGGATTTCCTTCTATTTGTTTTGGAGGACAAAAAGCATTATCTATTTTTCTCTTTACCGCCTCAGGAGAATCATGGATTAATATTGCACTTTCTGGCTTACTTTTTGACATCTTATCTTTTTCTTCTGAAAATTCTTCATAGCTTTCAAAAGCCTCCATACGTGTTTGTGCGGTGAGCCCGGATAATAATGGAGTATGAATCCCCACAGGTTTCCATGTTGTGAGTTTGTCTGCAATGTCTCTTGCCAAAATATGAGCACGTCGTTGATCCATTCCTCCGAGACAAACTTTGTATTCTTCTTTGAAAATGTCAGTTACTTGGAGCAGAGGATAGAGCATCTTCGAAAAATCCATTTCAGCATCCTCCGCTGTTCGGCCTAATATGGTCAATGCTCGTTTTATTCTAGCCAATGTAAGATATCTTGCGACTTTAAGAACAGTCCCCCAATAATCAAGATCATCCATTATTATTTCAGCAAAATCAAACTTAATTTTCGATTTATCAAGTCCAAGTGAGAAAAGACAGTGCTCAAGATATTTTGCACATTTTTTGATTATATCAATATCTCCTCCAAGCTTATCATTAACCTTAGCATGCCATGTTGCCCAAAATACGTGCATATCGACGCCTGCTTCAATTAGGTCTTTGACTTTTTCTACCCAAATAATCCAGCCAGTATGATGTAGTCCAGAAGGTTCAACACCGATATATCCTTTTGGAGACGTTTCTGTTTCAAATAATAGTCTAAGATCTTCTAAAGTAATCACTTCTTCGGTATTTCTGGTAGCAAGATACAGCTTTTCTTCTATATCCATCAGAGTGACCTCCTATTTTCTTCCTTATCGGGAATAGGCGAGAAAACTCCCCTCTAGAGGGAGGAGATGAATCTTCTTCAGAAAGTAATACTAAATATTTCATGACGGAATTATCTAATTTTTCTGCAATACTTTGGTCACCTTCAGAAGAATATCTTTTTTTTCTGAAGCATCTAATAAATTTGGGTTTTTAATAAGAATATTTTTCTTTTATTTTTCCTTTCTTCTTAAGAAAAGATATGAGCTACAAGAGATAAGAGAGAACATGAAATATGGATTCATTTCGATATTTCTTGGGTCAATATACCTGCCGCAGGAGCTTTGGGACGTTAAACCTGTCTGAATTGTCCGATGGTGATGCAAGAAGCTTGCTGACTTGTCACCGAGTAGTTCATTAGAAGAATTAATAAAATAAAAGTCACATAATATACTAGGTTAATGAGAAATTAAAACCATCCAACGAGGACCAATCGGATCTGTGACGATTGGAGCAAGTGGAATGGTAACATTCGAAACCTACTGGATTATCCGAATTTCGGTGTCGTGATGATGGGCTCCCTGTAAACTATGGGTTCAATACCTAGTGATGAAATGGGTGCCAACCCAGGCACGATACATCCAGTATCTTGGGGTGTCAAAATAAGCCTGTCACGAGAGAACTATACCAAGGTATAATGGCCACGTGCCTACCGAGGAAGTATATGAGTTAGTGTGCTGGCAACATCTGATACCCCTTCCCCAAAAAAGATAAAAACCTCAAGAGAAAGAATTTCGGTAACACTATCCTTTTATTATTGCCTTTTTATTACAAACATTTCATGGTTAAAAAACTCGAGATTCATTTTATGTGTAATTTTTTTTAAAAAAGATAAATAAAAAATTTCCTCAGGTTATTTCTATTGAATTTGAGAAAAAGAGAATTTAGGCAGATTTGGTGACTTCCTCCTCGCCCTAAAGCGTGGGACTTCCCAGTCTCGTCCACTATTTGCCCGTATGTCACCAGAGCCGTGTTTCAAGGAAGCTTGTGAGACCTGACGTGATCACAGTAGCACGCCCATACACAGCCCATTTTTTCCACAGGAGCCCATGGGAGAGCGTTTCTACCTCATGTGAACTCATAGGATACATCATCTGCTGACTGGAATCCAGTTGCACCCCCGTTACCCAACATTGACCGTGAGTCCCCCATTTCAGGTGGTTTGCCGGGCAATAATTGCCGACCCAATCGGATCGGATCACTAGATATGTGAGCAAAGAGGTTTAAAATCATTGTAGAATACGACAGAAAAAGACACGATTCATCTTCCCCGTGAACAGGGGATCTTTCTCGCTAGAATCCTGTAAAATCTAAAATTTAGAAGATAACCTTTTTAGGTGAGCTATAGATAAGATCTAGAAGAAAAGTTTTTATTATTCGAATAAGTCTTTTGAGACTTAAAGTGATGGTCAGTAAACTAAATGAGTTTTATGTTCTGTATGGGATGCGTGCGTTGCGCCAATTTTAGAATCTCGCAATCCCAAAAACAAATTTGAGAAAGGATCTAAACGTTTTTCCTCAAAATCTTCAAAAATTTTTCCTTCAAAAGAAGAAAGTACAATTACTTACCGTCCCACCAAAGACATCCCACATCAGGACCCCTATTTCTTAAGACCTTACCAAAGACTCTAGGAGGATTATTTTAATGCAAAATTCGATCGAGCTTTATGAAGGCGAAAAAATTGTGTTAGAAACTCTCAACAGTCTTGGGGTTTCTGCTTCGGTTAAGAAAATTGCTGAAAGAGCTAATCTGACATTAAATCAAATCACTTCTGCTTCTATTTCACTTCAATTGAAAAAACTAGTTGAAATTCTCGAAACAAAAAGAACATATATGCGTCCTACTAACGAATGCCACAAATACATTGAAGGAAAATTACCAGAAAAAAGCATGTTAGAGTATTTTATGTCCAAAGAGCCTCCAATGGATCAATTACTTGTAAGTGACATATTAAAAGAAAAAAATCTTGATCTTGACAAGAGAAACATCTCAATTGGTCTAAATTGGATGAGAAGAAAAGGATGGGGAATTCTGCAAAAGATAGACGACAGAAATTTTATTGTTATCACGGAGAAGGGAAAAAAAGCAGTTGATGAAAAAGAACCAGAAGAGAAGGTACTTGAAATTCTAAAAAAAGGAGAGATAATCTTTGAAGAAATCCCTCCTGAACTCCAAGAAGGTGCAACATTTCTTAAAGAGAGAAATCTTTTAGAAGAAACTGTAAAAACTTCTAGAGAAATCAAACTAACTGAAAATGGAATAAAAGTTCTCAAGGGAGAAATAAAACCAGTTGAACAAATCGCGATGCTTACTGGAAAGGATATCCGTACTGGAAGATACAAAAAAATAACGCTGAAAAAATACGATGTAACCGCCAATCCCCCTGTAATTTTTCCTGGAAAAAAACATCCGTATTTAGAATTTTTAGAAGATGTTCGAAGAGCCGTAATTGGCCTCGGTTTTGAAGAATGGAAGGGGCCTTTCTGTGAAACAGAATTTATGAATTTTGATGCTCTTTTTCAAGCTCAAGATCATCCAGCTAGAGAAATTCACGATTCATTTCTCTGTAAATTTCCCGAATATGGAGAACTAGTAGAATTCTATGGAGATGTTGTTGAAAAAGTAAAAATGGCACATGAAACAGGGATTAGCGGCTCTACTGGCTGGGGATATGAATGGAGCTTAGAACGTGCTAGAAAAATAATCCTGAGGACTCAAACGACTTCAGTTTCGGTTAGATATTTAATTGAACACAAGGAAGCCCCGTTAAAGGCATTCTGTCTGGATCGTGTCTTTAGGCCAGATGTACTCGACCGAACCCATTCTCATGAATTTCATCAACTGGAAGGAATTGTGGGTGACTATAATCTTACTGTAAAACATCTTTTAGGCTTCTTAAAGGAAATAGTGGTAACCTTGATACCTGGAGCCAAAGTAAAATTCAAACCTGGATATTTCCCATTTACTGAGCCATCTGTAGAAGCTTTTGCCTTCCATCCAACAATAGGTATGATCGAAATCGCCGGATCGGGAATATTCAGACCAGAAGTGACAAAACCACTGGATATTGATTTTCCAGTCCTTGCATGGGGTGTAGGCATCGCTAGATTAGCAATGATCAAGTTAGGTATTGATGATATACGTTATCTTCATGCATCAGATCTTCAATGGCTTCGTAATAAAGAAGTGTGGTGATTACTAAATGCCCACCATTGAAATTTCCTATAACGATTTGTGCGCTTTAATTGGAAAAGAAATTCCGGTTAAAAAACTAGAAGAATCTCTATTTCTAAACAAGTGTGAAATAGAAGCATCGACCCTCTTAGAGGATGAAAGCGATTATGAATTGACAGTCGAGGTCACTTCAGATAGACCAGATTTGTTATCCGTAGAAGGCATTGCAAGGCAAATGAAAGGCTTTCTTGAATTGGAACCAGGCTTGCCAGCATATAATGTAGCTGATTCAGGTATTACAGTCCTAGTGGATAGAAATTTGACTGATATCAGGCCATATATAGCATGTGGCGTTGTGAAAGGACTCATATTCACGGATGAACTTATCCGGCAACTTATACAACTTCAAGAAAAACTTCATACTACTTATTGCAGAAGCAGAAGAAAAGCTTCGATTGGAATTCATAACCTCGATGCTATTCAACCTCCGATTCGATATTATGGAGAAAAACCTGAAGAAATCAATTTTATTCCATTGGGCGAGACATCTTATATGAATGGTTACGAAATTTTGAGTGAACTAAAAACAGGGTGTGAATATGGATATATTATTGAAAAATTTCCACTATTGCCCTTGATTGTTGATGCAAAAAATGATGTTTTATCATTGCCTCCCATCATCAATGGAATTGTAACAAGAGTTACTGAAGATACCAAAAATCTCTTTTTCGATATAACTGCCACTGACGAAAAAACAGCAAGTTTTGCACTTAACATCCTTTTGACAAATCTTAATGAGAGAGACGCAAAAATTGAAAGCGTAAAAGTAATTTATCCTGATAAGGAAACAATATACCCTAATTTGACACCTCTTAAAATGAATTTAAATATTCAGCGTTCAAATAATCTCCTTGGACTTGATCTTGATACACAATCAACGATCAAACTTTTGAAAAAAATGCGGATGGACGCTAAAATTCTAGGGGACAATGATTTAGAGGTCACAATCCCTGCCTATAGAGCGGATTTTCTTCATGAATGGGACATAATAGAGGATGTTTCGATAGCTTTTGGATACGATGTTCTTGAACCAATTCTGCCTCAGTCAGCGACTGTTGGAAAAGAAGTTCAAGACTCAAAAATTATTAGAAAATTACGCGACCTAATAGCTGGATTTGGATTCCAAGAGGTTTTGAATTATGTAACCACAAATAGAAAGACGATGTTCGACAAAATGTTATTGGCAGAGGAAATAACTGTTGAACTAGCGAATCCTACATCCCTTGAATATAACGTTTTAAGGAAATATCTGTTACCTGGCTTGCTTAACTTTTTATCCAAAAATACCCATGCCGACTATCCTCAAAAAATATTTGAAGTGGGAGATGTAGTGATTTACGATGAAATGGCCCCAGAAAAGGCAAGAAATGTCACAAAACTTGCTACAGTAATTTGTGACTACATAGTTAGCTATGAAGAAATAGAGGCCGTGCTTTTTTCATTGTTGAAGAATTTCAGGGCTAAATTCGAAATAAGAGCCGAAAAACATGCCAGTTACATTGAAGGAAGGGTTGCAGAAGTTTTTGTTGAGGGCGAAAGTATTGGGTTTCTCGGAGAACTTCACCCTGAAGTGATTTTAAACTTTGGCTTAGAAAATCATGTTTCAGCATTCGAAATCGATCTCTCAAAGACCCTCCTCTAGTATTTTTTTACGATGAAATCAATCACCTTTTGATTTCTCCTTCTTTTCTAATTCAATCGTTTGGTGTCTTTCATTGTCTTATCAGATTGTTGCAGTTGGTGGAACATTCGACATATTACATATTGGCCACATCACTCTTCTCTCGAAAGCTTTTGAAGTAGGACAATTCGTTTTTATTGGTCTAACCTCCAAAAAAATGCTGGTGAACAAAAAACATAAAGATACAATAAAAAGTTTTAAAGTTAGGCGGGAGAATCTCGAAAACTGGCTTAATGAGCAAGGGTTCGCTGGAAGATATAAAATTATAGAATTGAATGATCCATACGGCCCGACAATAAATGATCCAAATATAGAAGCATTAGTTGCAAGTGAAGAAACAGCAAAAAGAATCATTGAAATAAATGATATTCGAAAACGTAAGGGATTCAAAGAATTAGAATTGATTAAAACGCCAATTATTCTTGACGAAAAGGGCAGGAAAATAAGCTCGTCAAAAATACGCGAAAAGGAACTCATTTAATAAAATTTTTTGGATTATAGTTGAAAAAAGAAGAGAGTAGAAAACATAAGAGAAACCTGTCATTTTTTTGGGGATATTATCGAAAATAGCAAGCTCGGAAAACTTTCTTACAATACTTTCCTCATTCAAGATAACTTATTTAGAAAATTGACAAAAGTTTGTTTAAATAAAGTTATTTCCAATGAATACTACTCACAAAAAGGTATAAGGGAGTTTGGTTGCCGAAAAAAATCCTATCTACCTTATGAAGGGATTGTTTCTGCTCTTTCTCCAACTTCTGTTTCTATTGCATAAATTAAATCTACGTATCTTAATCCACCGCATTCACAGCGGTCTGTTTCTTTATACACATAGTCTCCCTTTTTGAAATCCCTGATTTCCGTGTAATTGCAGTTGTTACACTTCTCAATAGAAAATGTGTGTAATATTTTCTTTTTTGGCCTTCGAATAAACATGGCTATGGTATACGATAGAAAAAGTAAAATAATTCCAATCATCGGGATATACAATGATTCCATCCCTATTCCCGCTGATGAATTTTGGTAGGAGCTTAAGATTCCAAAAGAAATTAGGATAATTCCTGTGAAGATTCCAATTGAAATTAGTAGAAGAAGAAGTCTCATAACTCTGCCATATTTCGGCTTCATTTTGGTTCTTCAGTCATATCACTCACAAACATCCAAAATTTCAAATTATTGTCCAATACCAATTGTG
>JAECRX010000049.1 GCA_016292335.1 Candidatus Sifarchaeum subterraneum
ACGTTTCTATAGTATTTTTTGTTAGCAATCTTACAATATAAAAATAATTATCTAGATTTTTGTAGGGAAATGCAATCACAAGATTGGTTACAAGATTAAAAATGTGCAGAGAATTGGTTCCAAGTAACTCCTTTTTCCCGATAAATCATATATAAATATAAATTTATTCGTGACTTGCATAATTGTAGAAATTATTGTCTCATTAGTTGCTGCGTTATTCTCTACATGGAGATCAAGCCAAATTAGCCCTGCGGAAGCAGTAAGATATTTTGAATAATCAAAAAGCGATGCCTAAATACAAGCTCGAAGAATCAGAACGAAGGATCTAGGTTATAAAGGAAAATTAGCTGAGAGGAATTTTTTTGAAAAACAAAGAAAGTAAGATTAAAGAAGATGTATCCAAAATCATAATTGAAGAATTAAAAAAACGGAATTTCTTTTTTGAGAAAAATAAGAACATAATAAGGGTTATTGAAAAGATTAACGGAAATGATTGGAAATTCGATTTTGATTTGACTTTGATTGTTGGTCAGATCGTTGAATCGGCTGAAAAAACAGAAAATCTTGAAGAGGTAATCGAAAGAGAAGTTAGCGGTAGAATCATTATTTTTCTTGCAATTTACAACGTCCAGAAAGAACTGTTTCAAAGAGTTAACGAATGCACTATAACAAAAGAATTGATTCAACAAAAAATTAATGATGAAATTCAAAAACTGATGAAAGCTAAAAAATTAGAAGAAATAGCAAGAATAAAGGTTGAAATAAAAGAACAGTGATCCCAAAAATATTTCTTCGATCTCTCAAAAAATGTAACTAGAAATTCATATATTTTGTATTTAAGCAGAATTTTTTGATTTATCCTACTATTTTATAAAAGTCTAAAATCGAAATGCAACCCAATAGTAATAAATAATATTTCAGATTTGAACTTCAGATTTTAGACTTTAAATTTTAAATCTGAAATAGAAGTAGCACCTTAGGGCTTTTTGGTTGTGATATAATGATTGCAGAAAGGATGAGCAGAATTGGAACAGAAACAGCATTTAAAGTTCTTGCAAAAGCTAAAGAGATGGAAGCTAAGGGGATAGAGGTTATTCATCTTGAAATAGGCGAACCAGATTTTGATACTCCTAAAAATATAATAGATGCTGCCAAAAGGGCATTAGACGAAGGTTACACTCACTATACACCCTCTCCAGGTCTTATTGAGGCAAGGGAAGCTATCGCTGAGTACACCAAAAAGTATAAAGGACTAGAATATGATCCAGCCAAGGAAATTGTCGTATTTCCTGGAGCCAAACCAGTGATGTTCTTTAATATATTGGCACTAGTAGAACCAAAGGATGAAGTCATCATTCCAAATACTGGTTTCCCTATTTATGAATCTATGGTGAACTTCATAGGTGCAAAGCCTGTTTCTCTTCCTTTAAAAGAAGAACTTGACTTTAGATTCGATCCAAATATATTAAATGAACTTATTAGTGATAAAACCAAGCTATTGATACTTAATTCCCCACACAATCCAGCAGGTTCGGTTCTCAGCAAAAGTGATTTTAAAGCGATCGCCGAAATAGCAAGTGACAACAACTTCTACATCCTCTCTGATGAAGTTTACTCACGAATCCTATATGATGGAGAAAAGCACTACTCTATAGCTCAATTCGAAGAAATGAAAGAAAGAACGATAATTCTAGATGGTTTTTCCAAGACCTATGCGATGACAGGCTGGAGACTTGGCTATTCACTTGCCCCAGAAGAGATAACTGAAAATTTTGTCCTTCTCCAAACTAACTCAACGAGTTGTACATGTGCTTTTACTCAGATAGCGGGTATTGAAGCTTTATCTGGACCTCAAGATGCTGTGGATAGTATGGTAAAAGCTTTTCGAGAACGCAGAGACGCTATCGTTGATGGCCTCAATCGAATCCAAGGAATTTCTTGCAGGAAACCAAAAGGTGCATTCTATGTACTAGCAAATGTAAAAGAAACAGGTATGAGTTCCAAGGAATTCTCTGATTATTTGCTATATAATGCACACGTAGCTTCACTTCCAGGAGAAGACTTCGGATCCGAAGGGGAAGGATATCTAAGATTTTCTTATGCGAATTCAGTGGAAAATATTAAAAAAGCTTTGGAAAACATAGAGTCTGCACTTCAAAAATTGGATTAGTAGTGAACTACATTCCGCATACGGCTGACACACTGCTTCGAGCGAGCTTTTCCAGTGTAGTAAAATCAATATTTCTCAGTTTTTTCTTTTCTTCTTAATAGTAAAAAAGAAAAGAAGATTACTCGGAAGTACTGAACAATTTTTTCTTTATTTTTTCTCTGATTTTAGGGATCCTTTTAATTACTAGTACTGATGCTCCAATTGTAATTATTCCGAGTATTCCAATAATTATCATAGTAAGTGGTTCTGATGTTTCTATTCCTGGTATCGATATTGAGTATGGTCCAATTATTTTAACTTGAAAATCAAGAGAATCGCTCAGAGCCCTATCATATTGTGACCACATAATGTATAATTCCATGGTATGATTGCCTATTGGGGTATCTACATCGATATCAACTTCAAAAAATGCAGCAACAGTTTCATTAGGTTCAATTATACCTAGATAATCTACGACCTTCCCAGAAATTCCATGTCCAACTAATTCAACAGTTACTTCCTCTGCTTTTTCTTCCGCATCATTTCTTATCCATAGTTTTACGTTTACATCGTTATCTCCTGCTCTAAGTGTATCTGGTTCCATTCTTACAAAAGCGAACAGTGCTTTGGCACTTATTTTAATTGGGATAGAAATGTTCTTCTCCCCTTGACTATGATCAATCTCCAGTTGGAGATCATATTGGCGTGGAGAGTAGGTATCATCACTTATATCTATGTAAAAGCTCATCGTAACCACGTCATCGACTTCAATGTCCCCACATCTGTAAACAGTGGCCCCTTCATAAGATGGTGTTATCCACCACGGCAACTTCAGTTCGGCTTTGGCATCATCAGCTGAATCCGTCCCATTGTTTTGTATAGTTACTGTTAGATTTACATTTCTATCTCCAGGAAAAATTTTTGTCGGAAAATAAGAGGAGGACATTAATCGAAAATCCTCATCATCGTTTGTTTCTATCGTAATTGGGGTATGAATTAGTGAGAGAAGGATCACAAACAATAGAACCACGAAAAGCGACTTTCTCTTTATCACGTTCTTTCACCCTCATGAATTTTTCAAACTAAAATTCTGTTCGGGCATTTTTAACTCTCGCCTTCAGTTTTCTTCTTTTTAATGCGATCTTGTATTTTTTCTTTAATATTAAATCTCACTGATATGACTATGACAAAAGCTGCAATCACTGATGTCGCAATTATGTATGGCAAAAAAGAAGGTTGTTCGATCATAACTTCAATTTCAAGTGTTTCTGTAAGAGTTCTGCCAGATTGGGCCCACTCAACCCTTAATTCGATTGTCTTGTTCCCAACAGGAGCTTCTGGATCGATATCAAGCTTAAAAACAGCTACTTTTGTATCGTTCTCATCCATAGTTCCAAGAAAGTCAGTGGTCGTCCCCTCGAATTCGTTGCCTCCACGAAACTCAACAATAACGTCCTCAGCAGTTGAATTTGATACATTTTTTATCCAGAATTTCATTTCGACTGATGAGCCTACTTGTAATTTCGTTGGTGATGCCTTTATTATCTCGAAATCTGCCTTTTCACTAATGAGAAACGGTATATAAAGTGATTGAGTGTCTCCTTCGTAAGAAATCTCCATTTCTATCTCATATGCCTTTTCTTCGGCAAAATCCGTTATGTCTACATAGAAAGAGGTGGTAACAGTTTGGTCAGGTGCCACTAAACCCAATATGTGCTCGGTAGAACCTTCATAGGATGAATCAAAGCCAAGTGGCAAGTCAAGCGAAACTTCAACATCTTCTGCTTTAGAACTTCCCTCATTTTTGATAATAGTAATTATTTGAACGTTCCGATCGCCTCTATACACCTTAGATGGGATTATGGTCGATCTAACTAAAATGAAATCAACTCCAGCTTCTGCAGGAATTG
>JAECRX010000050.1 GCA_016292335.1 Candidatus Sifarchaeum subterraneum
GCAAATCGCCGTGAAAAGGGCAGCAAACTCGGTGCAATCCCCTTTACCGTGATCTATCGCATATTTTGCACCACGTTCTCCACGCTGCACCTGATATTGGATTTTTTGGCTTGTAATTTTTAATGCTTCTTCGACAATTTTAATCGGATTTTCTCCTTTGATTTGTGCTGCTACTGATCTTATTTTGTGATAATCGCTTTCAATGTGTTCTTCTGCTTTTGTGAGTTTTTCAAAAATATAAGGAAAAATCTGATAAGATTTATCTTTTACAGATTTAAGGTCATTTAATTCAAATAGGGTTCCGGACAGTTCAACCTCCGCAGTGTAACCAAAAACTTTTGTTTTTCCAGGTGGAAAAATATTCAATTCTGTTCTGGTCCATGTGTTTCCATCTAAATCCGTAGCTATTTTCATTCCTGACGGATACAATTTCAAATTTTTTACTACCTGGAAGGGATAGAGATTAACAGGGAGTGCGATAAATAAGTTGAAATCTTTTATTTTACTGGAATTAGGATTTTTTATCCGTACCCTATACTCTACTTTCCAGATAGGTTTTGTAGGTAATTCTGTTTCGACTGAAAAACAACAATTTTTGGTTGTTCCATCCAGTGAAGTGAGTACAGCGTCATAGGTCCCTGATAGCCAATTTTGAGGCACATTTACATCAATGAGGTATGTTTCTAGATGAGACATGCTAGGAATGGCATGAGTGACTTTAATTAAACCTAATGGATCGAAAATATTGAGAATATACTTTTGTAAACGATTTGTAGGGCTACTGGTTGTGTTTATTTTTAATCTTAGTGTTTCCCCGACTTTAATGTGTTTGCTGCCATTTAATGGTATTTCATATGTTTCTTTTTTGACAAACGGAAAGATTTCTATCAAATTGACCTACCGTGCGTAAACTTGTTATGTAACCCTTACCACAAAAGTGTATGAGAATATTTTTTTAATAACCAATTTGGTTATTGAATTAAATTGAATTATAGATGAAAACAGCATATTTCGTACAATTCATTTTAAATGAATTTATCCTTCAAAATGAAAATATTTACATTATCCCCCTGTACCTGGAAAACGAAAACTTAAATGAAAAAGAGGACGAAAAAACAACAAAGAAAAGTATCTTTATGACAATATAGATATGGACAGATATCAACTTACCCGCACAAGACTTAATTGGTTACAATTGAAAAATCATCATAGAAACATAATAAAGAAAAAGTTAGATTGATTTTGATTGAAGGTGACTGAATGCCGTTGGTGAGTTTTTCCTCTAATCTGGATCCACTTGCTGCTTACAACAATGCTCGAACAATTATCATTCAAAAACGTGGATTATTAAAGATTGAAACACCTCCTTACTCCTTTGAATTCGAAGGACCTGGAATGCTTGAAGGAAAAGTAGAAATTCAATCATCAGCAGCAGGATCAGCAATCTCTCTAGAAGTCCATCCAACTACACTAGCCTGGCTAATTTCAATTTTTTTATGTGTTATTACGGTCATTCCAGGAATTATTGTCTTGTATTTTCTTTGTATAAAAGGACCAGATGATTTTGTCAAAAAACTTCAATTACAATTAATTGGCGCCCCAACATATCCACCACTTTATCAACAACCATCACCACCTCCACCAGTTGTTCCAGAAATATCCCCTCCACCAGTTGATCGAGAAATACCACCTCCACCAGTCGAAACCATAAAATGTCCCTCTTGTGGAGAAATTTTACCGAAAGATTCTGAGTATTGCTCTAATTGTGGGTCAAAAATAACGCCTCCACCAGTTGAAACCATAAAATGTCCCTTTTGTGGAGAAATTTTACCAAAAGATGCTGGTGATTGCCCTAATTGTGGGACAGAAATATATCAATGTGAGATTTGCAGTCAATCAATCGTTTATGGGGATGATTTTGCCAAATGTCCTCATTGTGGCACTTTTTTCCACAGTGACCATCTATTAGAGTGGTTAAAGGTAAAAGGAAACTGTCCAAACTGCAAAGAACCTCTAAGCGAAATCGACATAATTGCTTAATCTCAAGAAAGATAAACAGGAAAATTAGGCTGTTCCGATGGCATGTTCATACCTTTTTTAATCAAAAGTTTTTTTTGTCGGTATGATAAATATTTTTTAATTTTGATAAATGTTTTTTAATAATCAATTTGGTTATCGAATTAAATTGAATTATAAATGAAAACAGTATTATTTTGTACAAGTCGTTAACATAATTAGTAAATGGGGGAAAGAATTGAGAAAAGAAATTGTAGTTATTGGGATTGTTGTTCTCTTTCTCGGGCTATTCTTAGCTGCCTTTGGTACGCAGTCATATCAAGTCCCTTATACTGATTATGAAACCGTTGCAGTTGAAAAATCAAATACTTACTGGGATGAAACAACAACTCTTCCCGCAGAGTGGTATAGTTATTATGAGCTATCTGGTTGTGAAGAAGACGATATCTGGGAGATATCTTTTTCAGCGGCTTACGATTTGGATCTATGGGTTCAAGAAAAATCAGAATTTGATAAATGGGAATCTGGAGCAGACAGTACTGCAATCTTCATTAAACAAGATATTACCTCACTTAATGAGGAGGTAACCATTCCAAGCGATGGTACCTGGGTTGCCGTGATACAGAACGATTGGTATTACACCGATGTCCAGTATTCGTTTAAATTAACTGTGAAGTGGATCGAATACGAGACACAGGAAGTGACCCGATATAGGACTGAGTATGACTACACATTAAATTATGTTGGAATTGTGATGCTTTTGGTTGGAGTCATTGTTAGTGTAGCTGGAGCTGTTGTCAAACCTCCTCCACCAGTTACTCCAGAAATAACTGCAC
>JAECRX010000290.1 GCA_016292335.1 Candidatus Sifarchaeum subterraneum
GCTTACGGATAATCACTTGCGCCATATTTTTGATCTCGGTATAGATCATGTCTTTCCACTCCCCAGATATATCTTAAAAATTCCCAAGGCAAACTTTTCGCGAATTGTGCCACTACTGGACGGAGTTTTTCCTTAATATCAAGAAAGACGCTTTTTAAATCGACTTCTGTTCTTGTATGTTTCATATCCAAAAAAGTGACCAAACGGTTTTCAGCAGTCTTGTACAAGTTCGGATCTTTTGACATTTGTTCTAAGATTTGTTTGGACAGTGAGGTTTCACCAAGTGTTAGTGAAACAAGTCTTTTATCTGCACTAGGCAATCTTTGCAATTGCTTAATGCATCTATCTCTTTCTTTCGAAAGAATCGGCTTTGGTGTGTGAAAGTTTACTTCGAATTCATAGGCAGTAAAAAGCCAATTCCAGTACCCTAAAGCGATTTTTGGGTGGTATCTATCGTCAGCCTTAAACCATGTCTCGCGGTAATGATAATCTGATGTTGCATATTCAACAATGCCAGTTCTTGCGTTTTGCCATAGCTCTACTCTCTCATAATCCTCATGAGGTTTTGGAAAGGTGATTTCTGTAGGCCAATACCAAACATACCGCCAAACCCAGTAATCAGAACCTTTTAACCAATAAGGGTCATCATTTTGTTGTAAATATGGGTAAATGGCTGGATTTCTGCTGAAAAAATAGATATTACAAAACTGTGTTTCGGGTACGGCCATATAGACGCCAGCCTTCGTTTTAGATTCTTTCAGTAGTTTTGAAAGTGAAAATACCTTGCCTTCTTTTGTTTTTTCCATGATCAGCTCCGTGACATCATATCTTTTTCCTTTTACAGGTACTTTCACCTCTACACCAAGAGGAATAGCAATAAACGGATTGCAAGGTACATCAGAAAAGGGAATAAGATTATCTGCAACTACTTGACCTTTTTTCAACTTTTTTTTATAGAAGTCTTTGATGTCTTTTGCAGTGACTACTTGACAATAATTTCCTTTTCGGACTATCTTCAATTCAGGATGAGGAATTCTTGATCCCTTTTTTCGTTCCATCCCAGAATAATCACCAAAGCGATTTTTGCTAAACCCTTCGATTGAACTCCAATAATCTCGATAGATATACGCTGAATCAAACGGAATAATTGCTCCCTTTGTGCCGGATACAAGAGACTTACCAAGTTCCAACAATTTTTTTGCCATTGCCTATAAAACACCTCTATACAAAGAATTTCAACGATCCTCATTATCTAATCTAAAGATCTCCCTTTTTTATCTTTGTAATAATCTCTGTGAGATTTTATAAAAAATCAGTGATTGTGTCCACAACTTTTTTTCCTTTTTATGACGACTAAAAAAAGATGTTGGATTGCCGACCTCTGTTTTTTAGAGAAAAAGAATGTTAGCAACCCAACATCTACCAAGAAATATCAGTTTTCGCCTGAATGAATATTCCAGTGCATCAAATAAGAATTCGGCCCCAAAACTTCAGAAGTCATAGAAGAAGAATAAATTTTCATGACAACTTATAAAGGCCCATTCATTGATGAGTAGTTCATTATTCCAAAAATTCTACTTCATCTATTATTCCATCACTATCTTCATCAATCCCGACAACTACATTTGCCAAATGTTTAGGTGAGTAAAGATTTCCTCTTTGAAGTTTATCTAAATACTTGATTATTGCCACTACCGCTGCTCTTGTACCCCAATGTCTTTTTCCAGCGAGTATTAAGACATCTTTCTTTTTATTATACGGATTTTTCATTCTTATTATTATGCCGACCCTATCTTCGTAATATTCTTTACCAGAGAGCTTCGAAACTATTATATTTTGTCTGGAGAGATCAAAATAGATTGGTATTTTTTTATTTAATTTATAGGTTATTGTATTTGTTACAGGGCCACCTACAAGGACGAGGGAGAAATTTTTCAGATCAATTTCCGTCGCTTCAGTGTCCAATTTCTGTGTTAATGGTATTGTCTTGAAACAGAATGAGCCTAAGAATAATGCTAAATCAATAGCAAAATGACCATCTCTTGATTGGCTCCTAAAAGCTCCATGAGGGTCTGGACTCCCAATTATGATTTTTGCATTAAAAATACCGTTTTCAAGAAAAGGTGAAAGATAATGTCCCTCCTGTAATGATAAAAAGTGTTTGAAAGTTGCTAAATTTGAAAACTTTTGTGGCGCTTTAGTTTCTAAAGCATAAGCTAGTATTTCAGCAGTATAATACTTTGCAATAGCCCCTTTGCGTTCTTCGGTTTTAATCAGTCTTATAAAATCCTTAAGTTTTGACATATGATAGTATATCGTCTGTTCATTTTCACCAAGTTCTATTGCCAATTCTTTGGAATATTTTGGAGACTCTGCAAGTTTCTTCAATATTTTCCATCTGATTGGATGAATTATTGGTTTTAGTTTATTTGGATCTGAAAAAATTTTTACAGGAACAGTTTTAAATCCATCATTTTCTATATGAAGTATAAAATCTTTCATAATAGCACCGATAATCTATTGATACGCTATTCTGCAATTCAATGTTAAGATATATCTTAAAAAAAATACTTTAATTTTTTCCATAATAGTTCATGAATAGAAAATAATTTATACACGCATATTATCCAAACAGGCCAAAAAGGGCTGAAAGATTAATAATCATGCCCATCCTTTTAAATGCACTAGAACGCCCCTTGTTCATGGGTTTTTCCTAAATACCACTTTCAAAAAAATCTAAGAAACTAATAAATATTTTCAATAAATTATTTCAACCTATCCTTTTTGCTCAAAGAAAATTTCTGGTTACTAGTGTTATTGACGGTGTGGAATCGATGTGTGGAATTGTAGGAATCTTATTATACAATAAAAAACGCCTTGTTGCTCCTTTTTTGCGGGAATCTCTCAAACGATTAGAATACCGAGGATATGATAGCGTAGGAATAGCAACCCTTGACATGAGCACTTCTGAAAATAATTTGCTCATAAAAAAGGACAAAGGGAAAATTGATGAAATTCACGAAAGAATAAATCTTAATGATTTACCGGGTTATATAGGCATTGGCCATACCAGATGGGCGACACATGGTCCACCAGCAAAAAGAAACGCGCATCCACATACAGATTGCACTAACAGAATAGCAGTGGTGCATAACGGGATTATCGAAAATTTTGTAGAACTCAAAAAAGCATTAAGGGAAAAAGGTCATGTTTTCAAGTCTGAAACAGACACTGAAGTTATTTGCCATTTAATCGAAGATAATATGATGAAGAATGAATTGAATCTAAAAGAAGCAGTGCGAAAATCACTCAAACAATTACATGGCTCATTTGCAATAGCGGTCATTTCCTCAATAGAACCTGATAAAATCGTTTGTGCCAGGAAAGAAAGTCCTCTTGTCTTGGGAATTGGGAATGATGGTATATATTGTGCCTCCGATATCCCTGCATTTCTCCCAATGACAAATAAAGCAATAATTCTACACGATAACGAAATGGCAGTACTAACTGAAAAGAATCATGTGATCTTTCATATTCCAACTGGAAGGAAAATCAATAAAGAAATCACTGAAATAAAATGGAGCTCTGAAATGGCATCAAAGGGCGGTTACCAATATTTTATGCTCAAAGAAATTCATGAACAACCAAGAGCGGTTAAAGATACAGTATCCTTGATGACAAGAGTCAGAAAGGAATCACTAGAAAAAATCGCTAAAACATTGGAAGATACACGACACCTTTACATAACGGCTGCAGGAACATCTTTTCATGCAGGCCTAGCAGGAAAATATATGTTGGCCAAGCTTGCAAAACTACCTTCACAAGCAATAATTTCAAGTGAATTTCCTGAAACAGTATTACACTCTTTACCTGATGATGCAACAATTCTTTCGATAAGTCAATCCGGGGAAACAGCAGATACAATTAGAGCATTAAGATACTCAAGAGAAATATGTGACTGCTCTGTTGTTTCTATAGTAAACGTAGTTGGATCAACGGTAGCTAGAGAGTCTGATCATGTATTCTACATACAAGCAGGACCAGAAATAGGTGTCGCAGCAACAAAAACTTTCTGCACACAGGTAGCAAGCCTTGGCCTCATTTCTGTCAATTTAGCAGAACGAAGGGGGACAATAAATCCAACAGAGGCAAAATCATTATATTCTAGTTTGTTAAAGACACCAAAAATAGTAGAAGAAACGATAAGAAATCAAGAAGCCAAAATTAAGGATACAGCAGAACGATTTGCTTCAAAATCAAATTTCCTTTTCCTAGGAAGAGGGATAAGCACAGCAACCGCCCTAGAAGGAGCATTGAAACTAAAAGAAATATCTTATGCACATGCTGAAGGATTCCCCGCTGGAGAGAGTAAGCATGGGGCGATAGCACTGGTAGAACAAGGATTCCCTGTTGTATTTACAACACCAAAAGACGAAACATACTCTCACATTATCGGTAACATCATGGAAATGAAAGCTAGAGGTGCAACAATTATTTCTGTATCGGAAAAGAGAGATACAAAGATAAAAGAACTTTCCGATGTAACGTTCCAGATTCCTCCAGGCACACCTGATGTTTTCACCCCTATTACATATGTCGTCCCACATCAATTGTTTGCATACTATTCCGCTGTAAAACGTGGTTATTCACCAGATATGCCACGAAATCTCGCAAAAAGTGTGACCGTACTTTAACAATAACATTTGGTCCATATTAAGGAAGATGATGATCAATTTGATCGAAATAGGCTTCTTGCTACCCTCTATTTTTGAGATGCCCCTATAAAAAGTTTGAATAGACTTTTTTTGGATGATTGAGTTATAAGGTCAAACCTACATTTGCATAACTTGATTTTCTTTACTCTTTGCACCTATCTAAATAATTTTTTGCCAAAGTAATTTATGGAAAATCCTCGATTTCATATACTAATTCAGCAACCAATTCTTCCCCTTCTGGAGTTGAGAACAATGGAGGATCCCAGTTCTCGTTTATTTTCCTTCTTGTAGTTTTGATGATTTCTCCTGTGATTGGGTTAAAACCATTTTTCTGAACAGATTTTTGGAAAATTAAAATGCCTTTCCTTTGCCATCCAGGTGTTTTTGAAAGATTGATCTTCCCTTCGCTTTCTTGGAAGACTAGTTCATGTAGCTTATTTGTGTTTAATCCTGATAATATTCTAATAACTTTTTTACTGCTATACCCTTTTTCCTTTAGTGTATAAAACGCATATGCATTGTTATTGTTTCTCCACGCTTCTTTTTGCCTCCAATCTAGATAATCTATTATTTTCCTTAAAGAATGAATTAAAACGACCCTAGAATCAAATGCAATTACCTTTTCAACGTCAAACTTGATTCTTAGTTCCGAAGTAAATTTTGAACTTAGAATGCTAGGGAGAATTGAATTGATCTTTTCTATCCTTGAATTAAATGGAAGCTTAAAAAAAAGGAAATTGAGTTCATCAGAGAATGCTAGAATCAATGTTGGGTTAAAACCTTGCGTCCAGACAATTTTTGCAGTTTCCACCATTATTTTGGCAAAGTTCTCGTCAAAGGGCTTTTTAACCCCGATTTCAGCCAATGTTTTCCTGAAATGCCTCCCATCGCACCTGACAAACGACGGCATGTGAGGAGGGATTTTGATATCTCGGAATATTTCATATTCTTTCATATGTGAATTTCACCGTGTCTTTTCAAAAATCGATAACAATATAAAAATTCTTTCTTTTCTCATAGAATATTTAAAAAAGAGAGTATATGGAATCTTTCTCACATACTCACCTGTATCAAGATTAATACTCAGGAAGGCAAGTTTATGGCATCTTCTCTTTTACTCATTTTATCTTTTAATTTAATAACTTGGAGGATGTAGAATGGCGGAAGATCCCTTGAAAGGCTATAGTGGAGAAGCAAAGACAATATTAGAAAAATATGAAGTCAAGAATTGGAGCCAAGTAGTAATCGAAACCACTGAAACAACTCTTACTGGAACAATTCTTCCAAGGTCCGAATTAGCGGATACTAAACACATTACACTGAAACTAGATACGGGATATAATATTGGAATTCCAATCGATACAGTGACGAACATTAAGGAAATTGGATTTGAAGCCGTAGAATATCGACTCCCAAAGCCTGATGTCGTACTTGATCCGAAAAAACCAAGAATTGTGCTTCTTGGATGTGGGGGCACAATTGCTTGTCGACTTGACTACCGTTCGGGAGCCGTAATTCCAGCACTTACGCCAGAGGAACTCTATAGTATGGTCCCTGAGCTTGCTGATATAGCTTATGTTGAAACCCGACTTTTATTCGAACTTTTGAGTGAAGATATGAAACCTGAATATTGGGTTAAGATTGCAAAAGAGGTCGAGAAAGAAATAAACGAAAAAAACGCAAAAGGTGTTGTTTTAGGACATGGAACTGATACATTAGGTTTTACTAGCGCTGCTCTATCTTTTATACTGAAAAACCTCCCCGTGCCTGTTGTAATGGTCGGTTCACAAAGAAGTAGTGATAGACCTTCCAGCGATGCAGTGATCAATCTGATTAATGCTGTTACTGTTGCAACCAAAAGTGACATCGGAGAAGTTGTTGTATGTATGCATGGGACTAGTAGTGATAACTACGGTCTCATTCACCGAGGTACGCGGGTAAGAAAAATGCATACGAGTCGAAGAGATGCTTTTAGAACTATTGGGGATATTCCTTTAGGTAAGGTCCAAGATGGTAAGATAGTCATGCTCCGAAACGATTACAACAAACGAAAAGAGGGAAATGTTTTTGCAGATACAAAGGTTGATCCAAAGGTCGCCCTTATTTATACTTATCCGGGAATTCATGCAGATGTGATTGATCACCTTGTTGATACCGGTTATCATGGAATAGTACTTGGAGGAACTGGCCTTGGCCATGCCCCAATTTACATTCTTGATTCGTTAAAACGAGCTATTGAAGAAGATATCTTTGTTGTGATGACATCTCAGTGTCTATTTGGTCATATCGGAATGAATGTATACGTGCGAGGCAGAGATCTTCTAACTATGGGGATAATTCCAGGAGTTAATATGCTCCCAGAAACAGCTTATGTGAAACTTGTTTGGGTTTTGGGCCATACTCAAAACAAAGACGAGGTAAGAGAACGGATGACAACAAACATCAGTGGTGAAATTATCGACCGAGAGCTCTTTAATGCATATTTTGTTTATCAGGCAGAGACAGACAAGAGAATTGAGAAAATACTCAAGGAATTCTAACATATATTTTTCACCAAATTCACGGGATATAATTTCAATCTTAACAAAAAAACAAAAGATGGAGACGAAACTTATCTGATGATAAAGATAAACAACAAAAAAATCTCACGAATTAATTAGATATGAGCCTATAAAAATTTGTAAGTATAGCTCGCGGTGAAAGTTATGTCAACGATAGATTACGAAAAAATCGGATTTAAAGCGGGAATTGAAATTCATCAAGAGTTAGAAACTTCCAGAAAGCTCTTCTGTCTGTGCTCTCCGGAATTAACTACGGATAAAGCAGATTTTTTAATTACAAGATATTTCAGACCCGTCCTTGGAGAGTTAGGAGAGTACGACAGACAGATGATAGTTGAATTTGACAAAGATTTAACAGTTATTTATGAAGGATATAATAGGATTAATTGTAGTTATGAAATCGATGAGACACCGCCATTCGAACCAGATTTTGAATCAATCGATATATGTCTTGAATTGGCACTTCTCCTTAATGCTCATATTGTTGACGAATTGCATGTTTGTCGTAAAAATTACCTTGATGGAAGCGTTCCTTGTGGTTTTCAAAGAACGATTTATGTAGGCACAGATGGATATGTACCTTTACCTAGTGGCAAAAAAATTGGTATAACCACAATTTGCTGTGAAGAAGATGCTGCACGAAAAATAAAACAGGAAGGAAGAAAGGTCTTCTACAGACTTGACAGACTTGGAATTCCTCTTGTTGAGATAGTAACTGATCCAGATTGTTCGAATCCGGATGAAGTCTTCGAGACTGCACTTAGACTGGGACTTCTTCTTAGATCCAGCAAAGTAAAAAGAGGGATAGGAACAATCAGACAAGATCTAAACGTTTCCATAAAAGGGGGCGCAAGAGTTGAACTCAAGGGAGTACAGAAACTAGATTGGTTAACAAAACTGGTCGAAAACGAAGTAAAACGGCAGATAGCCCTGTTAGAAATAACAAATGAGTTAAAATCGAGAAATATCACTGAAGAAATGTTTAAATACGATTTCAAAAATGCAAATAATATTTTCAAAGATACTGAAAGCAAATTTGTTAAAGGAAAATTAAAGAAAGAAAAAGTTTTGCTCGCAGTGAAATTACCAGGGATGTCAGGTCTATTAGGGAAGGAAATTCAACCCGGAAAAAGATTTGGAACTGAACTCGCTGAAAGAGTAACTATACAAACGGGTGTCAAAGGACTAATACATTCGGATGAAAATATGGAGCAATATGGCATAAGTGATAAAGAAACTCAGACCCTTGGAAAGTTACTCGAATTAGAAAAAAATGACGCTTTTGTTTTTGTCATCGCTGATGAGGATAAAGGATCTCATGCCCTTAGAGTAGTAGTCGATAGAACAAAACAATGTCTTGAGGGAGTACCACCGGAAACTAGAGCCGCTTTAGAAAACGGTAATTCCATGTTTACAAGAGAATTGGGAGGAGAAGCGCGTCTTTACCCAGACACAGATACGCCTCCAATTATTATTGGAGACAGGTTAGATAAAATTAAAAAAACTCTACCAAAGGAGCCATGGGTTCTTGAAAAAGAAATGGCAGAAAAATACGACATTGAAAAAAGTTTGGCTCGCAAAATAATCCTTTCAGGAAGGGTTCCCCTCTTTGAAAAAATTACTGGCATTGGGGTATCACCTGTTCTTGTTGCCACCACTCTAACACAAACACTGGTAGCATTGAGAAGAGAAGGTTTACCTGTCGAAAATATTGCTGAAGAACATTTGATAAGTATTTTCAAAGCGCTTTCAAAGAAAAAAATTGCAAAAGAAGCTATTGATGAGATACTCAGATTGTTCGCAGAAGACCCATCACTTACATTAGAAAAAACTCTCGAACAACTTTCATTAGAAACAATGTCATTAGAAGACTTACAAAAACTTATTGCTGAAGTGATTGAAAAAAACTACGATCTTGTAAAAAGTAAAGGAGACAGAGCTTTCGGCCCAATTATGGGCATAGTGATGAAGGAAGCAAGAGGGAAAATAGACGGGAAAATTATTTCCGAAAAAGTAAGAGAAGAGTTGAAAAGAATACTTGAAGCAAAAGTCAATTAATTAGAGGTTGCCAAAGGGGTTCTTGTGGCCTTCAACATCATTTTTATGCCTTTAAAGTCACATTTTGAGTAAAGATTGCTTTTGGAGTTTTCACAAACAAAGGAAAAAATTTTTCCCTTTTTGTGCTTTATTCTTCTTCTTTCTTCGACTTAGAAACCTTACCAAAATCTTTTGTGATTCTGCCGTCAACCATTTCAACAAATCTGTCTGCATATTTTTTCCATAATGGATTATGCGTTACAACCACTACTGTGGTTCTACTTTCCTGATTTAGCTTTTTCAAAAGTTGGAAAAATTCCTCACCTGATTCTGTATCGAGATTACCTGTAGGTTCATCACAAAATATGACTTTTGGCGAATTAACCAGTGCTCTGGCTATTGCTACTCGTTGTTGTTCCCCTCCAGACAGTTGGAACGGTCTATGGTCCTTGCGATCGATCAAATCAACAGCTCTTAGTACTGCTATAGCTTTTTCCTCTTGGACTTTGGGTTTTAGTCGGGTAGGCCATAGCGGAGATTCAACATTCTCAATAACTGTCATATCGCGAATTAGATTAAAATCTTGAAAGATAAAGCCAATTTTCTCTCGCCGAATTTCAGGAAAGTCTTTTTCAGTGATTTGTGCAGTGTTCATGCCGTCAAAAATAACGCGCCCAGTTGTTGGTTGATCCAGGCCAGAGAGAACGTTTAAGAGAGTTGTTTTTCCACATCCACTTGGTCCAGCTATTAAAGTAATTTTGCCTGCTTTTATCCCCATCGTAATGTCTCTTAATGCCCTGACAATCTCCCTTCCTCTTTTGTATTCCTTACTTATATTATCTACAATAATTAGATCCTCTATCTTGATTCCTCCTACTTTGCTTTTAATGCGACAATTGGTCTGACTTTTAATATACGATAATTCGCCACTAATACACCCGGTATTTGACAGAAAACAATTATGATAAGTGTTAGAAGTAATGCATCTCCCCCAAAGATCAATGATGATACATTGACATAGGGAACATATTGATTTATACCGAGTATATGAATATCCAATTCAAGGAGCAAAAGGTATCCTACGGTTGAAACAAATAATATTTCACCAATAATCAGCGTGCGAACGTGAGTATTTCCCCAGCCAATGCACTTCAGTGTAGCTATTTCCATCTTTCGAAAGAAAGAAAGTAAGAAGCCGTAAAGCATTGCAATTATAATTGCAGCAATAACCGTAATGATTAATCGAATAGAAGTAGGATCCTGAAGGGAATAGAAACTCGGACTTGCCATGTCAGCAAAGGTCACGTTACGTAAAGGGACTGCAATTAGCCACGCAAGTGCCGAATAAACAACAACAAAAGATATGAAACGATACTTGGATCTTATTGAAAGAAACATGCCTTTTCGAAAGATTCTAAAAGACAAGATAGTACCTCCATCAGGGATGGTTGTATAACCATAACTTCTTCATTCTTAAAAAAATTTTTGACTAATTCAACTAAAAAAAATTCAAGATCTCTAGAAAGTATTTTGTTTTAAATATCAACTCTATAAACCAATTTTCTGAAAAGAAAAATGCTTTTAATTCACAAAACCACTTTACCATAGATCAGATGCATCGATGCTGAAAACAATGTTTGAACAAAACAATCTTGCAGTCATAGAGAAAGCGTGCAGGGAAATCATCAATGAATTGATACTTGAGCCTAATATAGATAGAGTCAAGGTTAATTCAATTAAAGCTGATATTTGCCGCACTTTTGCATTAAATAGAGTTCCAAGTAATGCAGAAATACTAAGTTATGTTCTGCCAGAGGAAAGAGATACACTTCTTCCAATCCTTAAAAAAAGACCAACTAGAACTAGCTCAGGAATAGCCATTGTTGCAGTAATGGCAAAACCATTTCGATGTCCGCATGTAAAAGAAGGTGGGCCATGTCTGTATTGCCCTGGGGGTCCAGAATCGATATTTGGTGATGTCCCACAAAGCTATACAGGTGATGAACCAGCAGCTATGAGAGCAATCCAGAACAATTTTGATCCATACAAGCAAGTTAAGAACAGACTGGGGCAATTACAAGCTATTGGGCATCCCTGTGATAAAATCCACCTTATAATAATGGGAGGTACCTTTCCTGCAGTTCCATTCAACTACCAAAAATGGTTTGTCCATCAGTGTCTTAATGCAATAGCAAATGTTAGAACACACACTTTTGAAGAGGCAAAACATGCCGCAGAACGCTCCGCATTAAAAAACACGGGTATTACCGTTGAAACTCGGCCTGACTACAGTGGAAGAGAACATGTAGATAGAATGTTAGAATTAGGTGTTACATGCGTTGAACTAGGAGTTCAAACAATCTATGACGAAATTTTCGAGATAGTAAGACGTGGGCATAAGGTTGCACATGTAATAGATGCGACAAAGACCTTAAAAGATGCAGGACTTAAAGTCACTATGCATTTAATGCCCGGTTTGCCAGGGTCTAGTCCTGAAAAAGATCTTGATACGTTTCGAGCAATTTTTAATGATCCACAATTTCGTCCAGACGCATTAAAAATATATCCTTGTTTAGTGCTAAAGGGCACAGGCCTATACCAAATGTGGAAACGTGGAAAATACAGACCATATCCAACTGAAGATGTTATTGAACTTTTGACAAAAATGAAAAAAATAATTCCTGAATGGATCAGAATTCAAAGAATCCAAAGAGATATCCCTGCAAATTTAATTGTTGATGGAGTTAAAAAGGGAAACCTCCGAGAGTTGGTTCAGAAAAAAATTGAGGAAATAGGATATAACTGTAAATGTATTCGGTGCAGGGAAGCGGGTCATGTAAAACAAAAGTTTGGCATAGATCCTGATCTTGAGAATATTAAATTTTGTATTAACCAATATCACGCATCGGATGGCACAGAATTATTTCTTTCCTACAGAGATGTGAAAAAAGATATCTTAATCGGATTCTTAAGATTGAGAATTCCTTCTGAAAAGGCACATCGACCAGAGATAAATAATTTTTCAACTGCAATCGTGAGAGAATTACATGTTTATGGGCCGCTTGTGAAAGTTAATGCTAAACCTAAAATAGGAGAATGGCAACACAAAGGTTACGGTAAAAGATTAATGAAGAAAGCAGAACAGATAGCCATGGAGCAATTTAACTGTAATAAAGTAGTAGTCATAAGCGGAATAGGCGTAAAAGAATATTACTTCAAACTTGGTTATAAACGAGATGGGCCATATGTATCGAAAAAATTGAACGATATATGACTAAATTCCCATAAACTAAACGGAGAAATAACGGGGTGATGGTCCGCTCTTTGGTCATCGATTGGTTAAAAATAGAATCCAGAAGATGATTAAGAATCCTCAACCTTTAGGGGAGGGAGTTAAAACGGTTTTCGCTAACTTTATATAGTCTAATAAAATGCTTTATCATTTGGGACAATGCAACAGCACATCATTCCTTTGCTGTAGTTAAGGGGATAGATCAGAAAAATAAAGATGTGGAGAAGCCCACATTGGGCTGAAATGTTTATCCACATACACTCTTTGGGTTAAATATCATTGAACCAATAGCTGGATGGGTAAAACCTGCAGACATGTGGAATAGTGATTTTCAAGCTGTTCAAGAAGTCGAGGAGGCTATGGATGCAACCTTAAAATCAAGGAACAAAAAGTACGGCCGAAAGTGCGCACATCTGCACCTTTCCAATGTGAACACGTTATCCCATGAAGAGGGATTACTTATTTAATGAATGAAGCAGTAAACTATACAAACACTAAAGCTGCACCAATTATCACCAGGATTATAACGATTATGAAAAGCCGTATTATTTTTGTCTTCCGTTGCCCTCTGTAATACTCCTCTATATATTCAGGGCTATCTACTTGCATTCTAGTACCATATTCAACAAGTGGCATTATGATTATTGCTAGGATTGTGTATAACAAAGCCGCAAGAAACTGTCCTAGAACAAATTTCACTACTTCGTAGTAAAATCCTGTTCCTGATCCAAGAATAGCTATTGCCATCAATCCTCCGGATCCTTGACCATATGTAAGGATCAACCAAGCTTCAAGAGGGAGTTGAATTGCGAATGCCAAGATGAACGCAGTTAGGACGTTAAATATATACGCAAACCAGCTTGCTCCAACAACAGCTTTTCCAGCATCAAATACTTGTTTTCCCAAGTCAAAAATGCCACCGAATATACCGGCCTCTCTTTTGTATTCGACTTTTTGGCCTCTGAGTGTTCTAAATCCTGCTAAATATGAAGAGATACTAGCTCCAATAAGTATAAAGATAGCTTTTAATGGTGCTAACAAAATCTGAATGTAGAAACTTATGGGTATGGCCATTTGGTTTCTCTCCATTGATTGGTATGTTTTGCTCAGAAAAGAAATTTTATTCCTAATCCAATTGATTGATTATATTTTCTTACCTTAGCCATTCACTTGGACCAATTTAAATATAATTTGGTAAAAAAAAAAAAGTGGTTTCAAAAGAGGGAAAAAGGACTAATTTGTGCTCCTTTTTTACGGAGAATGAAGATAACTTAGAAGCATTTTAAAGTGAGAGAGGAGCTTTGAAGAGGTAGGAAATTAAATTTAAAAATAGAGGATGATTAAAAGTCGTCTTTCTTATGCTTGACCTACAGCTCTTCCCAATTGATATCGTTTTATATAGTTTTTCTTATTTCTGACTCGAGGAATCAAAGATTTTCGGATCCTCTTTTCGACTTTTGGGGTTTGTGCTCTTACTTTTCCAGCTTTGGTCA